>JAYUOX010000079.1:0-5820 GCA_043760595.1 Cytophagales bacterium | reverse complement strand
AGTTTTTTGTGAACAGTTAGGCATTGATAATCAGATAGTTAAGGTAGTTGAAGATTTGTACGAAAGCTCGCCAAACCATTATTTAGATGCCCTCAGTGAAGTTTCGGGAGATATGGATTCCATCATGATTGTGGGACATAATCCGAGCATTAGTTACTTGGCTGAATATTTAACGGGCGAAGAAATTGGCTCAATGCCAACGTGTGCAGTTGTGGGAATGACGTTTGAGATTTTAACTTGGTCAGCGGTTTCTAAGAAAACTGGACACATGACTTTCTATGATTCTCCTGATGGGATTATGGGGGTGAAGGTGTAGATTAAAAAATACTTAATTGTGGGGTAAATTGTTCATTATGAAGATTTTGAACATATTTATCCCATTCTTTTTGGTAATTATAATCCAAATTTAAATCAGCAAAATTTATCAATCTTGCCAAGGATAAAAGGTCTATTCTCATTAAAATATCTTTTGTAAAAGCTCGTTTAGCTTCCAAAAAAACTATTGATTTTAGGAATTTTTGGGTAACAGGATGATTCAAAAGTCGGTGTGTAATGATAGCTTCTTCTTCGGTATTGAATCCCAAAAAATAACAAGTGTCGTCAAGCATAATTGGCTTTTCGTCCAAAGGAAAAACTAAGGTGAAAGAGAAGGTTTTGTACAATCCAGAAATGGCAACCTTGTAAGGTTTAAAGGAATAATCACCAATCCCGAATATTGAAAATTTAGGTTTTCCTCTATAAATACTCGATTTTCTTTTATCAAAATTGGCTTCGTTAACTTTCAAATATTGATAGGTCAAAGGATAGATGTCTTTAATGTAATCTGTTTCTTGACCTACTTTTTTTTGGGGAATAATAGTATATTTTCTAACTTCCGTAACCTCTTTATTCTTCAAATCGGAACTTTTCAAAAAAGGGTAAACCAAGTCATTTTCCAATTCAATCTTCTCATTCTCAGCATTGAAAAAATAATCACCTTCTTTTCGTAATTCCATTACTGCCGTGCAATCATGTTTCACGCCTTGTCTCCACTCAAAAGGGCAAATTCCGTCAATATTCGCATAGATTTCGTAGTCCTCCATGACGGCAACAAACTTATTATTAATCCATCCGAAAGTATTTTCAAAAGGCTTATTTACCTCTAAATTTACTTCTCTACAAAACTGTTCTGGGGTATTGTTAAACTCACAAAAAAATAAAGAAGCCTCCACGGAAGCATTAAATTCTTTTTTGGCATCAAAATGATATTTTTGTAGGTTTGAGATAGAAAAATTATTCCGTTTTTGGTCGAAAGTAATGTTTTTTATCACAATATTTTTGACTAAAAAAGCCATACTCCCTTGATGATTTTGAAAATTTCTGATTAAATGTTGAGTAATATATTCCCCAATATCAAAATTACCTTTACCAGTCATTGCATCCAAACCCGTATTATTTTTAAAATTTGACTTTCGGGGCAAATTGTCTGATTCTAAGGTAGTTAACTGGGCATTTGTAACCCAAGGTGGATTTCCAAGAATCAATATTTTATCATTAACCGTGTTCTTAACAAGATTAGATAAATCAAAATCAAAAATGCTTTCGTGAAATAACGTGATTATGGGTTTATTTTTTGAGGGGTTTTGAAAATAATAATCAAGTATTTTAAATTTTGTTTTCCAGATGTATGGCTTGTAAATTTCGACTCCGATAATTTTCTCGATTGAATCAAATTCCTGTAAACCAGCCAACAACAAATTGCCCTCCCCAAAAGTTGGTTCAAACAAAATAGTAGGATTTTGTATTTGTAAACTAATACGTTTTACGACCCTTACAGATAAATCATTATTCGTCTGAAAGTCGCCAAATTCAGTCCTTGAAATAGATTCTGTCGTAACGTTTTGATTACTTAAATATTCTTTAAAATCCTCAAAATCAGCAACTTCACAACAAAAATCAATAATTCCTGATGTCTCAAAAAGTAGTTCATTGAATTGAGTAAAACCAATATTTTCAACCTTAATTTTGTATAAAAATTGATTAATATTTTCTGGTAATATGAGTTGCGAAAACTGATTCATATTGGGTTTTTATCAATAATTCTGTGTTTTCCTTCAACGGTGATGCCTTTCCATCGGTAATTCCATAAAGAAGATTATTCTCAATTATTCTTTCATTTTGACAAAAAACTGAGGCTTCTGAAATTAGATTTTGGATGGTTAATTGTGGTTTCATTCAAAGGATTTTTATTAGGTAAAATTACGATATTTTAATTCGCTTAACAAGGCAAAGATAAACTGATGGTTTTACATACAAACTTGGCTTCGAGTAATTTCCGAAATGGCATTTCAAATTTAAAAAAAAGAGACAAAGCAATGCTCTGTCTCTACTAAAATTCTACAAAATAAAACACTATTTAACCACCGTCAATTTCACCACATCCGTCTTCAAAGAACTCCCGCCAACCATAATATCAAAATCTCCAGGCTCAACGATTTCTTTCATATTTTCATCTAAATATTTCAATTTATCGCCCGTGATTTTGAAAGATACTGACTTGGTTTCTCCTGCATTTAGAGAGATTCTTGCGAAGTCTTTTAGCTCTTTCACGGGGCGTGTGAGCGTACTTACCAAATCACGGATATATAATTGTACAATCTCATCACCCGCACGTGTACCTGTGTTCGTAACATCCACTGTTACCGTTGCTGAACCGTCCGATTTTATATTTGAAGTGCTGATTTTCAGGTTCTTATAAGAAAAAGTGGTATAACTCAAACCATGTCCGAATGAATATAATGGCGTAATATCTGCCAAATTATACCCACGTCTTGCCGATGGTTTGTGGTAATAATATACGGGTAAATGCCCAACCGAACGAGGTATTGAAATAGATAATTTTCCCGTTGGATTATTATCGCCAAAGATGGTTTCAGCTACGGCATATCCAGATTCTTGTCCTAAATAAAAACCGTAAACAATGGCTGGAATATCTTTATCTAATTTAGCAATTGAAAGCGGAGGTCCACTGAAAACGAAAGCTGCCGTTGGTTTGCCCGTGGCTTTGATGGCATCCACTAATTCGTCCTGATTTCCCATCAAATCCAAGGTCGTTAAATCGCCCAGATGGTTACTTGCCCATGCTTCTTTTGAAAGGGCTTCGTTGCCTCCTAACATCAAAATCACCGCATCGGCTTGCTTGGCAATTTCCACTGCCTCGGCAATTTTTTTCATATTATCTTCACGACTTGTCAACACATTTTTATCCGAAAACCAATCTCCCGATTCCGTAATTCTTGTGCCTTCGGCGTACAAGATCTCTACATCTTTTCCGTATTTTTCTTTCAAGGCTTGCAGTGGAGAAACAGTTTGTTTTGGCACGTCGGCATATCCTCCCAAAAGACATTTATTAGCATTAGGTCCAATAATCGCCAATTTTTTTACTTTTGATTTATCCAAAGGCAACATATTTCCTTCATTTTTCAACAAAACCATCGACTGTCTTGCTGCCTTCAAAGCTAATGCTCGCATCTCGGCATTGCCCGTAAATTGGTCGGCATAATTGGCATCCACGTAAGGGTCATCAAACAAACCCATGCGAAATTTTGAAGTAAGAATTCTACTTACTGACTCATCCAACATTGCCATTGAAATTTTACCTGATTTTACTAAACTCAACAAACTCGTGAAGCCGTAAGGGTCAGGAGCTTCAATGTCCACGCCCGCAGAAAATGACCTAAATGCGGTCTGTTCAGCATTTTCTGATACGTGATGTAACGTTTCAAGGTCTTTAATTCCACCATAATCAGAAACAATTGTCCCCTTGAAACCCCATTCTTTTCTGAGCATATCGGTCAATAACCACTTACTTCCATGCACGGGTTCACTTCTTACTTCGGCATAACAAGGCATTAAACTCATGGCTTTTGCTTCCTGAACACAGGCTTTGAAAGGTGGAAAAAATACCGTTCTCAGAGTTCTTTCATCCACAAAAGTAGGTCCCACGTTCGAGCCTCCTTCGGGTTGTCCGTGAACGCCAAAATGCTTTAACGTAGTGGCAACGTGCTTTTTATCCAAAATTTCTTTATCTCCTTGATACGCTTTCACGATGGTAACGCCCAATTTTGAAACCAAATAAGGGTCTTCGCCCATGGTTTCTTCCGAACGTCCCCAACGTGGGTCGAGCGTAATGTCAAGCACGGGAGCCAACACTTGGTGCCCACCTCTGGAACGAACTTCCTCGGCAATGTGCGAATAAACTTCCGTCATCAACGCCTCATTCCAAGAATTTGCCATTGCCAAAGGCGTTGGAAAAACCGTTCCATCTTTTGATTGATTTCCGTGTAAAGATTCCTCATGAAATATTACTGGAATGCCCAAACGGGTGTTTTCTACAAAATACTTTTGAATTTTATTCGTCCATTCTGCCATTCCTTTTCCTTTCAAACCCGTTCCGTAGGGATTATCTGCCCCTGCACCTTCATTGGGGCGAGCCAATTGTCCGATACCGTGAGGCATAATTTCAGCCGCTTTTTTTACGTCAAAATCTTTGTTGGTATAGAGTTTTTGTTTCCCCGACCAGATACATTGCGTTTGAGCAACTTTTTCTTCCAAAGTCATTCGCCCCAACAAATCTTTCACCCGAACAGCAATTGGTAATTTGGGATTTTTATAAGGTACATCAACCTTATAACTACTTGAAAATCCAACGATTAACGTTAAAATAAAAATTGTCTTTAATTTTTTGAAGTACATAAAATTTGGAATTTTGTATAAAAAGTTTTATTTTTCTTAGAATGAACAATACTTTTATAGTAATTTTATAGAACAGTATAGAACACTTTTGTAAATTTAGGTAGAAATTAAATATCAAAAAATAAACATTCAATATTTTAAAAAATCATGGCAAATTTAACATTAGGAGACAAAGAATATTTTCCAGGAATTGGAAAAATTCAATTTGAGGGGAGGGAATCAGATAACCCAATGGCGTTTAAATGGTATGACGAAAATCGTATTATCAACGGCAAAACCATGAAAGATCAACTGCGTTTTGCCACGGCTTATTGGCATACTTTCTGCGGAACGGGTGCTGACCCATTTGGACCTGGCACAAAGGTATTTCCGTGGGATGCCAAAAATGAAATCGTGGGTCGTGCGAAGGATAAAATGGATGCGGCTTTTGAGTTTATGACAAAAATCGGTACGCCTTATTACTGTTTTCACGATATTGATTTGGTGGATGAAGGCAATTCCCTTTCGGAATATGAAAGTAATTTATCTGCTATCGTTGATTATGCTAAGCAAAAACAAGCGATGAGTGGCATGAAATTGTTGTGGGGAACTGCCAATGTTTTCTCAAATCCGAGATACATGAACGGTGCTTCAACCAATCCAGATTTCAACGTTTTGGCTCACGCAGGAACCCAAGTTAAGAATGCCATTGATGCAACCATTGCTTTGGGAGGCGAGAATTATGTGTTTTGGGGTGGTCGTGAAGGCTATATGTCGTTGTTGAATACTGATATGAAACGAGAGAAAGCACACTTGGGAAGGTTTTTGACAATTGCTCGTGATTATGCCCGCAAAAATGGTTTTACGGGTAAATTTTTCATCGAACCAAAGCCATGTGAACCCACAAAACACCAATACGATTATGATGCGGAAACGGTGATTGGTTTCTTAAAAGAATATGATTTACAAAACGATTTTATGTTGAATTTGGAGGTAAACCACGCAACGTTGGCGGGGCATACTTTCCAACATGAATTGCAAATTGCGGCGGATACTGGAATGTTAGGAAGCATGGATGCCAACCGTGGGGACTATCAAAATGGCTGG
>JAYUOX010000078.1:0-2087 GCA_043760595.1 Cytophagales bacterium | reverse complement strand
GAGTGCATCAAAAAGTGTGGGGCAAATTGTTTTAGTACAATCTCTCAAGATATTTAACAGTTCAATTGAATAGTTCTGAGTACTTAATTTAAGATATTATTTAGATTGCCCCACACTTTTTGATGCACTCATAGAAGGGCAAGTCAATAAGCTCAAAAATATTAAGCGGCAAATATATAGTCGTGCAGGTTTTGAACTTCTCAGAAGGCGAGTCGTAATAACGAGTCAAAAATAGGATTTCATCAAAATTGACGAAGAACCTCATTGGCTACATAATACATCAACCTTAGTCCCAAAGGTTTTCCAAGGTGTAGCCACTCCCTTCTAAACACCAAAAATCACCTTTGATATAACGATAATGTTGGTCCAAATCATTAATTTGCTCCATTTCTGAAGGTAAAAGTTCAATATTAGCAGCCAAAAGATTTTCTTCTAATCTTTGCGGGTTTACCGACTTTGGAATCACCGATGTTCCTCTATTGACCGCCCAAGCGAGCATAATTTGTGCTGGCGTAGCTCCTTTATCGTTGGCAATTTCTAAGATTGTCTTATTTTCAAACAACTTAGGTTCACCTTCTGTAATCCTGTTTACTGGTCTATCTGCCGAACCAAGCGGACAAAAACCAGTGAGAACAATGTTATTGGCGTTGGCAAAATCTAAAACATTTTTTTGTTGAAGAAAGGGATGCAATTCCAATTGCAAGGCTTCTGGACAAATACCAGTTTCGGCAATTAATTGATTGATTTTTTTAATACTAAAATTTGAAACGCCGATATGCTTGGTCAATTGCTTGTCTTTTAAAGCAATCATTCCATGCCAAGTTTCCGTCAAAGGAATGTGTTTTAAATCTACCATTTCCGTACCATTTTGAGGATAGTTTACCTCGTTTATGAGTGCCACGGGCCAATGAATGAGGTATAAATCTAAATAATTGAGTTTCAAACTATCCAGAGTTATCTCTAAGGAGGGTTGAATATCATCTTTTCTATGGCGGTTGTTCCAAAGTTTTGAGGTAATCCAAAGCTCATTTCTGGTTACCTCCTTATTATCAATCGCATCTGAAATCGCCTGTCCAATTTCGTGTTCATTCCCATAAATTAAGGCACAGTCAAAATGGCGATAACCAATTTCAATGGCGTTTCTGACGGTTTGATAAATCTCACCTTTGGCTGACTTCCAAGTACCCAAACCCAACATAGGCATCTTGTCATTATTATTGAACTGAAGGTATTTCATAATTTTTTGTTATTTTTCAAAGTAAGAAGAACAAATTATTTAATATTATAAATGTTTTCAAGTTGTGGGGTGTAATCATACGCTTACACGTTCAGAACGTGGGTGTTTGCTATACGCCCTTACAATATTACTAAAAGAAATATTCCGAATACCTACAAAAAATTAACTAATCCTAATCATCCATAAATTCGGTTCAATAAAGGCTTGCGAAATTCTAATTCACTTTCATTTTACGTATTTCTGCCAATGATGTTGTTCTTTAAATCCTAACACTTCACGAATTTTACGATTTGAAAACAAGGCTTCATACTCGCCTAATTCACGGATAATTGGCACATTAGGAAAGAACCTTTCAGCTAATTCTTTCGTAGGAATAATAGCTCCGTTATGGTCGTTACCAGCATTAAAAACCTGATAACCAAGTCCGTCTTTTTTCAAACATAAATCAACGATTTGACCCAAATCACGGGCATCTATATAACAGAAGGCATTTCTGCGTCTTACTTCAGGATTTTTAAAATAATGAGGAAATAGTTCGGCGTATTCATGAGGTTCAATTACATTTCCGATTCGGAGGGCATAAATATCAAAGTCTGAACGTCGCTGAAAACTCCGTGCCGTTTTTTCATTAACAACCTTCGATAATCCGTAGCTATCCATGGGGTCAACGTCATAATCTTCTTCCAAAGGCAAGAATTTGGGGTCGGTTTCTCCATCTGAAAAACAGATTCCATAGGTGGTCTCTGATGAAGCAATAATAATTTTTTTGATGCCCAATTTAACAGCGGCTTCAATCACATTGTACGTACCGATGGTATTCACTCGAAAAGTTTCATTATCAGGTTTAATT
>JAYUOX010000077.1:0-5843 GCA_043760595.1 Cytophagales bacterium | reverse complement strand
TTGGTTGTGTTAGTTTTTGAAACGTGGTAATGAATAATTAACTAAAATTAACTATTTTTTTTCAGATAAGTTTTTATTAACGTTAATATAACGTGAATATGAAGAGATTATTATTTTATAACCAAGTTGAAAAGGTTGTGAATTGATATTTTAGATGGGTTTATCATTTCATAAAAGAGGCTCATCAATTGATGAGCCTTTTTTATGAAATGATATCTAATGTTAACGCTTCTTCTTAAAAGTATATGTTTCATCAAAACTCGTTCTATGCGGAGTTATAACCGATGGTTGATTCATCCAATACTTAATTTTAAGCGTCTTTGTAACAGGATCCCACTTATTAACTCCCGAAGGGTCTAATTCAGCAGATCTTGTATTTGCAGCAGGTTGTCCATGAAAATTTACAACACTTGCCACGCTATTGTCTTCTTTGAAGTTGATAACCACACCAAAAGCTCCATAGTAAGAAGCAGCTCCTGCGTTTAAAATTGAGTGAAAAGGGTTGGTATCTCCCAAAGTTTTATCTCTCATAATTACTTTCAATGCTCCGTCTGTAACAAGTTCCATATCTGTTGGATAGTTGCCTGTTAAACCTGCATTTGCAAAGTCTTTCATCGTACCTGTGGTAGTATAAAGCCCATCAAATCTATTCTTGGCAATTACTTGAAAAATGGCAGAGGACAAACCATTCCTTAATTTATAAGAACCTGCATTTGCAATTTTAACCGCAACGGCATAAGATTTTGTAGGGTCTAATTTAGTTGGGTCAAATGTCATCTTGATGGTTCTTGCAAAATCCCCAGGCTTCATACTTACCTCCATCTCCGATAATTTAAACAAAGATGCTGGCAATGGCGTAAATGTAGTTTGATGTACTTTATTGTATGCTGTAACAAGTGCATCATCTACTTTTAAACTTACAGTAAGAGCATTGCTTTCTAACTCAGACTGTGAGTTTGCTTCTCTACTTATTTCAAATAAATTAACCGTTTTGTCGCCAGCCACTAAATCAACACCCACTACATTGAGTTCTTCTCCTCCAGTGGGAATTTTGACAAAATTCTCTCCTTTACCTGAAATTAGGTCTTCTCCTTCTTTTACACATGAAAATGTCAGTGCTAATAAAGCGAGGTATGCTATTTTTCTATATATTTTCATTTTTCTTGAATTTATGATTAACTATAAATTATGACATTATTTATCCCACCACACTTTGCTATCTTGGGTATCACCAGCAGTCATTTTACCTACAGCAGCTTTATAGTTAACACCATTGATTGTACTTTCGTTGGGACCGTATCCAATACGACGTGGAATTTGCTTGCTTGAATTTGTTGCATTTGCAGAAGCTTTCAAAGCAGGAACACCCGTTCTACGCCATTCTGACCATCCCATATTTCCATCAGGGAAAAATGCTACGTAACGTTGCAGTTGAATTTTAGCCAAAGGATTAGTAGCTATGTCCATATTTGCAGAAGCTAAAAATGTATTGAATTTAGTTTGGTCAAATACACCCCACTGTTTCCAAGACATTTCAATACCTTTTGAATACATATTTTTAACATTTTCACTTGTCCAGCCTAATTGAGCAGCCTCAGATCTTGCAAGAAAAGCATGAGCCGCTGTCAAAATATAAGAAGCAGAAGATGCTTGGCGTAAAGATGAGTTCAAAACAAAAGAAAAATCAGCATACGCAGCAGAAGTGGCTACATCACGGGTTAATCCATAAGGCATTGCTAAAATTTGTCCCTTAGAGTTTGGTGCAGCAAATGCACTCATTCTTGCATCAGCATTATCACTTAATATTCCTGCAAGTGTTCCACTAATTGAATAATCTTTACGTCCATCATACAAATTAAACCAAGGATTTTTAAATGTACCGCCTGGATATACAACAGAGGCATTATCATCATTGCTTTCAATAACACCACCAGCCAGAGCCTCGGTGAATTGAGCTTTACCAGCCGCTGCATCTACTTTTGAAAGACGTAACGCCATCACCATACGAAGAGTATTGGCAAACTTCTTCCATTTTGCAGCATCACCATTAAATAATATATCTCCTTTTACGGCGACACCTCCATCAAATTGAGTAGGAGCTTCTTTTAACTCCTTGAACAGAGCAGTGTATATCTCTTGTTGAGAATCATATTTAGGATTTACATTTCCCTTTAATGCTTCCGACATTGGAATATCACCATATTGGTCTGTAAGCGTCATAAATACATACGCTTTAATAATTCTTGCAATCGCTATTTGATTCTTATTTGAACCATTATTAGCTGCATAAGTAGCTGTTGCTGGGTCGGTATTTTGATTAATGATATTTTGTAAATCATACAAAATTCCTGCGTAAGTACCATCCCATGCAATGGTCTGCGTTGCATAGTTAGAGACTTCTGTATATTGCGTTTCAGCAAAATACTGAGAATATAATGCTCCTCTTACTCCACCCGCTGTGGCAGGTGTATCCATTAAATTTAACGCATTGGTTAGTAAAGCAGAAGTTACTGGCGTTGAAATCGAATTTGGGTTTTTATTAATATCTCCAAAATCTGTTAGGCTACAACTTGATGCCACAAAGAGCATAGAAGTTAGTCCTAATGTTTTTATAATATTTGTTTGTATATTCATTTTGATAATTTTTTTTTGAATGATTAGAATCCTAGTCTAACGTTTACACCGAATGATCTTGTTCCTGGGAACTGTCCGTTTTCTCCAAAAATAGTTGATAATTCAGATGGGTCATAATTTCTATTGGCTGCATAAATTAACCAAGGGTTACGGGCTACAAATGAAACCGTAGCATTCTGTAATATCTTATGTCCTTTCAAAGGAATTTTGTAGCCAAGGCTTACTTCACGTAATTTGATAAAATCTAAATCATGTACAAATTCTTCTGCAATGTTTCTGTTTCTGAATTGGTGATAATACGTTTGTGCATCAACATAAGTATCAACAGCTTTTCCTTCCTTGTTAACAGAAACAACATGTACACCACCACCATCAGCAACTGGATCACGCTGTGGATTTCCCTTATCGTTTAATCCAGCAGTCTTCTCTAACAAACCTGAGTAAGTACCCCAGCTATCAGAAAGTGAATAATATTTACCACCCTTCGAGAACTCAATGTTGATACTTAAAGAGAAATTTTTATAAGCTAATTGATTAGACCAACCACCCGTGAAATCAGGTAATACGCTTCCCAAGTATTGTGCTGGATTTTGTATGTAAAGTCCACTTTCATCAACTACTTTTTTACCATCTAAATAAGTAAATCCTCCACCTCTAATTTGTCCCCAACCCAAACCTTCTTGATGGATAGTTGAAGCTCCTGAACTTCCTGAGAATGCACCAGTAGCTAAATTGCCACTTCCATCACGAGCAGTAACAGACTTTACATCATCCGTCAATTTTACAATTTTAGAATTATTTCTCGCAAAATTCAACGTAGAATTCCAAGAGAAATTGGCAGTTTTTATTGGTGTGGCATCCAAACTAATTTCTAATCCGTTTCTATTTAACTCTCCTGCGTTAATCAACTTTGAAGTAAATCCACTCGCACCAGATACACTTACATTAAGAATTTCATTGATTTTTGTCTCATCATAATAAGTTATAGACAAACCGTACTTATTTTTAAAGAATTTTAAATCAATACCAAATTCATAAGAAGAAGATAATGCAGGTTGAATATTTGGATCATTAATGGCATTTGGTGTTGTCATTAGAGCATTACCATTAAATTTATCCCCGCTCAAGTTATAATTTAACGCCAGTAAGTATGGATCTAAATCAGAACCTACTTGTGCCCAACTGGCTCTTAATTTACCAAATGACATTGAAGGAAGTTGATCTTTCAATAGCTCACTGAACATTAAACTTCCACCAATTGAAGGGTAAGTATATGAATTAGCACCAACTGGAAGAGCTGAGCTATTATCATTACGAAGAGATCCTTCTAAAAAAACGATGTCTTTATAACCTAATGAGGCTCTACCATAAATACTTCTAACTTCCTTACTTGATCTAAATGAAGTCGTTGCTAAAGTAGAAACAGAATTACTCAATGCAAAGTAATCAGGAACTACTAATCCATCAACTGTACTACTTGATAAAATTCTGTATGAATCTTTACGAATGTTACCACCTGCAATCAAATCAACACTGAAAATATCGTTAAACTTCTTATTGTAACTAACAATCATTTCGTAGTTAGTCTCATTTGGAGCGTTTCTATTGTTAATAAAATTTCCTTGAACTTCTGTTAATGAATAAGCAGCTTTCAAACCTGTTTGGCTTGCACTGTTTTGCAATATAGTTGGAATAGCACCTTCTATTGTGATTGCTCCTCTATTCACACGAGCAAAAGCAGCTATTTTCAAGTTATCATTGAACTTATAAGTCAAATTAACGTCTCCAAAAAGTCTTCTTCTGGTTTCTGTATATTTTGTTTGCTCAAAAAAACTATGGAAATTATACCAATAGTTTGCACCGTAAAAATTAACTGGAGCCGAAGGGTCATACGAACCTGGATTATTATGGTTCCAACTTCCTAAGATTCCTTCTGGTGAGCGTAAATCTTTCAATTCTTTCACTTTGCTCATATCAACGTTTCTATGAAACCATGAGTTGAATGAACCAGTAGATTGATTGGAGTAAGCATCATCAAACTGTCCGTTAATATTATAATCTACGTAGTTAATGTTTACACCAGCGGTCAAATTTTTACCTAAATCAATGGTTGATTGAGACGAAACAGTATATTTTGTACCTTTTGAATTATACAACATACCGTTCTGATTTTGAGCAGTAAACGACAAACGAGTAGAGAAATTCTCACCAGCTTTCGAGAAATTCAAGTTGGTATTTGTGGCAACCTGAGATTCAAAGAAATCTCTAATATTATTTGGTTGTGGAGTCAATTTTTCCGTTTTTCCTGTATATTGAGTGCCTGGATACCATGAGTACCAAGGAATATACTCTTGACCAGTCATTCTTGGTCCCCAAGAAGCATCATCCGAATAATCATGATAGTATTTGCCATCTAATGCTTTCCAATCTGTTGGCATACCATCTTGATAATCAAACTTAATCAAATCTGCCGATGAACCACCCGCATAAGTGTTTTGATAACTTGGTAGGATGTACACATTATCAACATAGATACTTTGATTTACTTCAAGACCAATTCCTTTTTTCACTGTTCCTTTTTTTGAAACCATCAAGATAACCCCTGCATCTCCTCTTTGTCCATAAAGAGCCGTTGCACTTGGTCCTTTCAATACAGTAACAGACTCGACATCATCTAAATTGATATCAGATGAACCCACAGGATTTCCATCAAGAATATACAAAGGTGCTTTATCTGAAAGCGAACCTGCCCCTCTGATTCTGATAGAAGCATCTCTTCCCAAAGCAACAGCCGACTGACTTCTTACTTGAATACCAGCAATTTTACCAGCTAAAGCATTGTTAAGGTTGGTTTGACGAATCGTGTTCAGTTGTTCCTCTTTTACAGTTTGAGCTGAATAAGCCAGAGATTTCTCTGAACGTTTTTGACCCAATGCCGTTACAACTACCTCTTGTAATTGAGCGTTGTTAGCTCCAAGTACAATATTAATTGTAGACTGATTGCCGACAGCAACATTCTTTGCATCAAAGCCTACAAAAGAAAAAACGAGCGTTGCTCCACTGTTTGCCGCAATTTTGTAGCTCCCAGAAGCATCAGTAGTAGTTCCTTTTGAAGTTCCCTTCACGGCAATGCTCACGCCTGGAAGCGGTGAGTTGTCTTCCGAAGAAGTCACCTTTCCCGTGATTTGTCTATCTTGTGCAAATGACTG
>JAYUOX010000076.1:0-17824 GCA_043760595.1 Cytophagales bacterium | reverse complement strand
TTATTTTGTCTGAATCAGGATTTACAAGATTTAAGGAATAGCAGGATAAAAATCATGAAAATCATTAAATCCTATAATCCTGATTCAGACAAATTATTGTTTTTCAAACACTACAAACATCGAACATCGAATTTACGAACATCCAACATCGAATCACGAACATCGACAATTAGTGTTTCATCGAAAATCCCTCCGATTTCCTTTCAATTTCTCCAATGATTTCCATTCTTACTAAGTCAATTCGTGCATCGGTCATTTCCATAATTTGGAAGTTGAAAGGTTGATAAATGATGGTTTCGTTCAACTCTGGAATGTCCTCATTGATATTGGTAATCATGCCTCCCAAGGTATCATAATCGCCTTCTGGGAGATTCCAGTCGTATTTATCGTTCAAATAATCAATCTCCAAACGTCCAGAAAGCAAGTATAATTTATCCTCCAGACGCTTTTCGGTAAGGTCTTCGTTATCATCGTATTCGTCTTCAATTTCACCAAAAATTTGTTCCATTACGTCTTCCATACTCACCAATCCTGCGGTGCTGCCAAATTCGTCCACCACCAACGCCAACGACTTATGTTCTTTAGAAAACTTGAACAATAAGTCCTTTGCAGGCATAGCTTCTGGCACAATCGGAATAGCCGTCAAAATACCTTGAATTTCCTTTGGTTTTTTGAACATTGATAGCGAATGACAATAGCCCAAGACATCCTCCATCGTGTCTTTATAGACCAGAACCCTCGAATGCCCACTTTCTACGAAGGTTTTTTTCAATTCGTCCATGCCCCCTTCAATGTCCATCGCCACAATATCCGTTCTCGGAATCATGCAATCACGCACTTTAACTTGCTTAAATTCGAGGGCATTATTGAAGATTTTGGTATCAACTTCGGTCTCTTCGTCAATGGAAGTTTTGCGGTTAAGGTTTTGGAGGTAATTGTTCAAATCGGTCAGTCCAAAGGCAGGGCGTTCTTCGGAATATTCTAATCGTAAGACGTTGTTGATGAACCACTTAGACAGTCCCACAATCGCCCATACGAGTGGATACATGAGGGTATAAATTATCAAAATTGGAATGGCTAAAACTTCTAAAAAACCGTCTGGATTCAACAAAAAAATGCTTTTTGGGGTAAATTCGGAAGTCATTAAAATAATAACAGTTCCAATAAAAGAAGCGATTAAACCTGCGACTAAACCATTCAGAATTGGAAAATAATGTTCAATTTCATGGTGTAAAAATCCCTCCATAAAAATACCATACGCCACCAGCGATAAGGTGTTACCGATGAGCATTGTTCCGATAAATTTTGAGGGATTTTTAAGGTATTTCGAGATAATCTGCCCCGTGATGACTCCTTGCTTTGCTTGGAGTTCAAAATAGAGTTTATTGGCAGACACAAAAGCCATCTCAACGCCCGAAAAGAACGCTGAGGCAATGATGGCAATGATAATACTTATGGCTTGTTGGGAGTTCATATATTGGGTTAAAACCGTCGATTAGCGATTATGTCGATGCCTTTTGGATTGTCAGACAGAAGTACTTTTTTACAATGCTATCAAATTTATCAATTAATTCTTTATCTTCAAAGAGAAAGTACTCAAATGTCTATTGTTTATTCGCTTTGAAAGTCAAGAATTTCATCATACTTTTGAACATAAATTCAATAATTTAAAATGATTTATATGAGACTTTTCAGTCGTTTAGGGTTTTTATCAATCTTGTTTTTCTCACTATTCAGTTGTCGTAAAAAAGCTGATTTAGGGGATTTTGTACCTAAACCAAAAGGTTATAATCGGATAGATTTAATTGAGACTGAATATCGACAAATGTCTGAAAATCACCCTTTTAGCTTTCAATATTCCACTCAGGCAATCTTGAAACCCGATACAGTCCGCTGGGCAGAACCGCATTGGATGTACGTAGATTATCCGAAACTAAAAGCAATGATTCAATTAACCTATAAACCTCTAAACGGAGACAAAAATAAGCTCATAAAACTGATTGATGATGCTCATAAATTGGCAGCCAAACACGGACAGAAAGCGTATGCTATTCAAGATTTAGTGATGAAAACGCCTTCTGGAAAAACGGCAATGTTGATGGAATTAGAAGGGGAAGTACCAACGTATTTGCAATTTTATACCACAGATTCAACCAAACATTATCTCAGAGGTGCTTTGTATTTTAACACCGCATTGAAGAGTGATTCACTCGCCCCTGTGATTGATTATCTAAAAAAAGATGTTATTCATTTATTGAATACATTGGAATGGAAAAAGCAGACCCATTAACGATAAAACATTGAAAGTCAGAGGTTTATAACTTCCAACTTTTTATTTTTTGGTTCAACTATGATTTATATGGGATTAATTCATCAGAGACGGAAGCCGTCCTTCAAAAGGACGACTTCCGTAAACTTCCGTATAAATCATAGATGAACCTATTTTTTTTTAATGCCCCTCAGAACTAAACTTCCTATTTTAAAATTATACCTTTATAATTATTCACAATAAACATGAAAAAACCACTTTTTATCTTACTCATAATCATCTTCCATTATTCATTTACGGAAGCACAAACTACTCGTTGGCGAGCGGCTATCAAAGTAGATGGAGGTTTGTCTTTACCTTTTGGTTTGGAGTTGCAGAAGAAAACGGACATAACTTTTCGGGTCTATATTCTCAATGGAACAGAGCGATTTCAAACCGATGATGCAACCATCATTGGGGATTCGCTGACGATTCCGATTTCGCTTTTTGATGCTGAATTGGTGGCTAAAATGTCTGATAAAAAAATGATAGGTGTTTATCGAAAAAATAAGGGTCGAAAATCCTTTATTCAGACTCCTTTTGATGCTACACTGGGCTACGGTTATAGATTTGTACCGACTCAAAAAACTGCCTCCAAAGTAAAATTACAAGGAAAATGGGCAACAAGTTTCATCAATCCAACTTCAAAAAAAGTTAATTCGGTAGTGGGCGTTTTTCAACAAAAAGGAAATCTTGTTACAGGTTCGTTTTTGACAACCACGGGCGATTATCGTTTTTTGGATGGTAATTTGGTGGGTGACAGTTTGTTTCTTTCAACCTTTGACGGTTCGCACGCTGTGTTGGTGAAAGCCAAAATTAAGGGCAATAAAATGACGGGGATATTCAAAGATGATGTGCTGAATTATAAAATGATTGAGGCTCAAAAAGACAATAAAGTCGAACTGGCGGATGTAACCAAAATAACCTATTTAAAAGAAGGTTTTGATAAACTAAATTTTACCTTTCCGAATGAAAAGGGGGAAAACATTTCCCTCTCGGATGATGCCTTTAAGGGGAAAGTTGTCATCGTTCAGATACTGGGTTCGTGGTGTCCCAACTGTATGGATGAAAGTCTTTATCTTGCTCCGTTTTACAAAAAAAACAAAAGTAAAGGTCTGGAAATCATTGGATTAGCTTATGAAAAAAAGTTAGATAACGATTTTTTTATGATGAAAACAAACCTCCTCCGCCAACGTTTTGGGATTGAATATCCACTCCTAAAAGCAGGGATAAATAGTTCGGAAAGTGCCACAGAGAGCTTACCAATGTTGAATAAAGTTGTCGGATTTCCGACTACGATTATTATTGATAAACAAGGCAAAATCAGGGAAACCCACACGGGTTTTTCAGGACCAGGAACGGGCAAATATTACACCGAATGGGTAAATGACTTTGAGCGTTTGATTGATAAATTGTTGAGAGAATAAATTTCGGTAAACGGTTAAGGGTGAATTTCGGTAAAGGGTGAACGGTAAATTTCGGTAAACGGTGAAGGGTGAACGGTAAACGTATTTGCCATTAGATTTTTCAGAAAGTAGCATAATTCATCTCTTAATAACCGTTTACCGTGTACCGTTCACCTTTTACCAAAATACACATGACCAAAGACCAAAAACTAATCCTTTACCTACTGGCTTGCGTACAGTTTACCAACATCATGGATTTTATGATTATGATGCCGATGGGACCAATATTGATGAAAGCCTTTGCTATTTCAGCCCGTGAATACAGTTTTTTGGTGTCTGCCTATTCAATCAGTGCGGGAGTTTGTGGATTCATTGCCGCTTTTTTTGTTGATAAATTTGACCGTAAAAATGTCCTCACCATTGCCTACATCGGTTTTTTGATTGGTACATTCGCCTGTGCCATTGCCCCTACCTACACAATGTTGATGCTCGCACGTATAGTTGCGGGCGTGTTTGGGGGAGTGTTGGGTTCACAAGTAATTGCGATTGTGGGTGATACGATTTCTTATGAACACCGTGCCGAGGGTATGGCTATCATCATGGCGGCTTTCTCTACTGCCTCTGTTTTGGGTGTACCAGTGGGTATGTATTTGGCTTCCAAAATCAGTTGGCACGTACCTTTTTACTTTGTAGTAGCGGTTGGATTTATAAATTTACTCCTGATTTACAGATACTTACCCAATCTCAGAAGTCATATTCAGGTATCAGCTACTAAACCGAGTCCTTTTGCCGTATTGACCAATATTGGCAAAGACAATAATCAAATAAGAGCCTTGGCGTTGTCAGTGATTATTATGTTTGGGCATTTTTGTACGATACCAACCTTGAGTCCGTACTTGACCTTAAACGTAGGGATGTCGGAAGATAATATTTCTTTAATTTATTTAGTAGGCGGTGCTATCACCATTTTTAGTGCCAGGATTGTGGGTAGAATAGCAGACCAAAAAGGGAAATATCTCATCTTTGCTATTTGTGGAATATTGTTTCTAATTCCTGTTTATTTGATGACACATTTAGCTTATGGGGCAAGTATGACCATGATTTTATTCATAACTTCCATGTTTTTTCTATTTGCCAATGGTCGCACAATCACGATGCAAGCAATGGTTTCGGGAGTGGTAAGTAATGAACAACGAGGAGGCTTTACGAGTATCAACTCTTCGATGATACAATTAGGCTCTGGTGCAGCCTCCTTCGTAGGAGGTTTGATGATAGAAAAAGCAGCCAACGGCACGCTATTGCACTATGAATCAGTAGGTTATATGTCAATATTTTTTATGATTCTGGGAATTATATTGGCAAAATATGTGAAGCAAATAGATGTTTCAAAGTAATAAAAACCTACATTTATCAGATTTTTTTCGTTCAGGTAAAAAAGGAGGTTTTATAAAGATGGATTATCTTCATTTGAGAAAAATAATGGTTATTTTTACCGTAAAATAAAATTAATATGAATATTCCGCAAAAAGTTTATATTTTTACGTATTGCCCACACCTCAATTTATTTTATCCGCCATTGAGATAAGTTGATTTTTTATTAGCTTTTATAATTCATTACTTTAAAAATTTAATAAGACATTCCCATGAAAAAACTTCTGAATGTTGCTGTGGCGGCGGTTCTTTGCTTAATTTTATCGAATACATCAATCGCCCAAAATGCTAAAATTCGTTCAAATAAAGAAATTTTAATGGAGGTTTCCATTAATACTGACAACAGAGTAGTGATAAAATGGATTAGCCAGTCCGACCATCAAACTACCCGCTTTATTGTTCAACGAAGTAGAGATAACGATTTGTTTTTTGATATTCGAGAAATCGAAGTCAAAAGGGATAATGTAGAACAAGGGCAACAATTACAATTTGTTTTTACTGATGCCAAAATTTTGAGAACCAACGAATATTACAGAATTATGGAGTATGAATTAAACGGAGAATCTCATACGTACTCGTCCTTTGTGATTAAGCCCAATAGCCCTGTGTCAATCGTGAGAAATGGAGATATTAGCCATCTGAGAGTAATGGTTGAGGACAGCAAAAATCTGACCGCCTTAGTAAGTACCGAATCAGGATTGGGAATACCTTGTGAGTTTGAAGTTTCTGATACCAATGACGTAATTTTGAAACCAGCGTATTCACTGAACGGTGGCAACTATTTAGTCAAGTTACGTTCTTCGTCAGGAGAAAAACAATATAAATTTACGGTAAAAAGTGATGATGTGTTGTAGAATTAGGGGTTGGGATTTGGGGGTTGGGTGTTAGTAGAGTTAGGTATAATTTAAAACAAAAAAGCCCTTTCCTGAGTAAGAAAAGGGCTTTTTTGTTAAAATTAATGCAGTAATGAAAATATCAAAAGATAGGCTATCACTCCCGCAAAGTAACCAATCAAAGCGGTGAAACTTATTTTTCGCAAATACCACAAAAAATCTATCTTCTCCATGCCCATCACGGCAACACCCGCCGCCGAACCAATTATCAAAATACTTCCGCCCGTACCCGCACAATAAGCCATAAATTCCCAGAGTTTTGAGTCAGCTGGAAAGGTCGCTAAATCATACATTCCCATCGAAGCCGCCACCAACGGGACATTGTCAATCACGGCAGAAGCTAAACCAATTATTACTACGATAACATCTTGATTTCCAACCGTTTGATCCATCCATTGAGCCAATCCTGATAGTAAATGAGTCGATTCTAATGCTCCGATGGCGACTAATATTCCGAAGAAAAACAAAATACTGGACGTATCAATTTTACTCAAAGCATGAGCCACCGTGAAAGGATGGCGTTCTTCTTCGTCTTTGCCCGAATGCAAAATCTCGGACACTACCCACACGATGCCCAAACCCAACAATATACCCATGTACGGAGGCAGATGTGTAATGGTTTTGAAAATGGGAACGAACAATAAAGTGCCTAATCCAGTCAGGAGCATAATGACAGAATTTTGAGTTTTGATAATTAACTCATGGGCTTCTTCCTGTGAATCCTCATCGGCAACATCACGTTTTACTGAGCCTTTTAGCTTGAAAGTCAGGTAGATAAGTGGAATTATTAATGAAATTAAACTTGGAATAAAGACCGTTTTCATAATATTGACGGGCGTAATTTGCCCACCAATCCAGAGCATCGTGGTGGTTACATCCCCAATCGGCGACCATGCCCCACCCGCATTAGCAGCAATAATGACTACGCCCGCAAAAAGTTTACGAGATTCGGGTTCTTTGATGAGTTTTCGCAAGACCGAAACCATCACAATTGCCGTAGTGAGGTTGTCCAAAATAGATGATAAAAAGAAGGTAATCAAGGCAATAAGCCACAGAAGGGTAACTTTATTACGACTCGTAATTCTGTCGGTAATCAGTTTAAAACCTTGGTGAGCATCAATCAATTCGACGATGGTCATTGCCCCCAAAAGAAAAAAGAGGATTTCGGAAACACTGGCTAAATGATGCGATAGTTCCCCCAAAACCAGATTATGGTCAGGTACTGAAACAATATAAACCGTCCAACATAATACGCCCGTGAGTAACGCAGTGGCAGTTTTATTGATTTTGACGGGATGTTCAAATGCAATGGCAAGATAGCCGATTACGAAGATTAGGACTAAAAGGGTTTGCATGGGATTTGTTACCAGTTATTGGAGAAATTATGTAATATCACTCAAAACTAATAACTAATAATTTACTTCTATGATTTTTAGCAAGAATATCTACTTGATTTGATTGGGCAGCATTCCGCCACTTATCGCAAGGGTTTAGGAGTTGTTATGTATTTCGATATTCGACTTTCGGGACTTAGGAATGTGAATTAGGCACGACTGCTTATCATGAAGGTTTTGTGAAAAATCTATCCATAACATTTCCACATTTAACAATTCCGTAACATTGGTATTCATAACTTTGTACTATAATCACAAACGACACAATGGCAAACAACGCTTTACTGACTATTCCTAAAATTCTTTTAGTCGATGACGACCCCGATATTATTGAATTGTTGGAGTATAATCTCAAAAAAGAAGGTTACGACATTTCCTCGGCAAATGACGGTATTCAAGCGGTTGAAGTAGCCAAAACCATCAAACCTGATTTGATTCTTTTGGACGTAATGATGCCTCGCCAAGATGGTATCGAAACGGCTCGACAATTACGCCAACTCCCTGATTTTAAGGATACTTACATCCTTTTCTTGACGGCTCGTGCCGAAGAATATACCGAAGTTGCCGCCTTTGATGTAGGAGCGGATGATTATATCGTAAAGCCCATCAAACCCCGTGCTTTGGTGAGTCGCATTAAGGCTGTTTTGCGGAGAGATATTCAACAAGTCGAAAATGATTCCTCTATCGAAATCGGTCAGCTAATTATTAGTCGTACCAATTATAGTGTGATGAACAATGGCGTACATTTGGTGATGCCAAAGAAGGAATTTGAACTACTTTACTTTTTGGCAAAACATCCCAACAAAGTTTTTAATCGAGATGAATTATTAGAAAAGGTTTGGGGCGTGGATGTATATGTGGTAGAACGTACCGTGGATGTCCATATTCGTAAGTTACGTGAAAAAATTCCCGAATATTACATAAAAACCTTGAAGGGCGTAGGATATATGTTTTCTATTGAAGAATAAATTACTGACCCTTTTTTCATGCAACGGATTAAAATCCGTTGTTAGGATATTGGTCGTCCCTCTGGGACTTTTGGAAATATTAACTACGAATTAGTCCCATCGGGACCTTCTATATCCTAACAACGGGTTTCAACCCGTTGAAAAAAGATTTTGAGTAACATCAGTAAATTATTAACTTGCATACTATCTTGGTATTCCTTACTTGATTATGCTATTGAAATTTATTCAGATTTGCTTCCTAACTTTATTTACTTGCCACAGTTGTCACTCCCAGAAACACCGTCAGTTAAGTAATTCCCAGAAATATGAGTTTCGGGCGGCTTGGATTGCTACCGTCGAAAATATTGATTGGCCCAAAAAAGGTCAGTACAATTCCGACCTCCAAAAACAAGATTTTATCAGAATTTTGGACGAACATAAACGTTCAAATCTCAATGCCGTTATGGTACAAGTCCGTGATGCTTGTGATTCGTATTATGCCCGCAGTACAGAACCTTGGTCCGAATTTTTGACGGGCGTTCAAGGTAAATTTCCCAACCCTTTTTATGACCCGATGAGCTTTATGATTACGGAAGCCCATGACCGTAACCTTGAATTTCATGCTTGGCTAAACCTCAACAGAGCCACTTTTAGAAGAGCCACAAGTGTTACCCCTGACCATATCAGTAACCGTAAACCCGAGTGGATGCTGACCTACGACGGTCAAAAACTCTTGAATTTTGGTATTCCCGAAGTCCGAGATTATATCACGAATGTGGTGGTCAATATCGTCAAGTATTATGATGTGGACGGAATCCATTTTGATGACTATTTCTATCCGTACCAGGTTACAGGGCAGGTTTTGAAGGATGCGGAGACTTTTAAAAAATATAATAATGGCTTCACAAATATCGAAGATTGGCGAAGAAATAATACCGATTTATTGATTTTGCAAATCAGCGAAGGTATCAAAAAAACCAAGTCTTACGTCAAATTTGGCATTAGTCCGTTTGGCGTTTGGAAAAATTATAGCCCACAAACCCCCGAGGGCTCACACACACAGGCGGGGCAAACTTCGTATGGACATTTGTACGCCGATACTCGCAATTGGCTTCAACAAGGTTGGATAGATTACATCGCCCCGCAGATTTATTTTGACCGCAAGCATCCCAAAGTTTCGTACACTGAATTATCAAAATGGTGGATGGAAAATACCTTCGGGAAGCATCTTTATATTGGGCATGGTATTTATAAAATCAAATCGGGTTGGAGTTTGACAGAAGCCCCTTCTCAGATTCGTTTGGATAGACAATTCCCTCAGATTGACGGAGGCATCTTTTTTAGTTCAAAATCATTAACCGAGAACTACGGAGGGTTTCAGGATTCGCTCCGAACGGATTTATTCAGACGACCCGCCATCGTACCGCCGATGCCTTGGAAAGATAACATCCCACCCTTAGCTCCACAGAAAGTTTTTATTACTCGAAAAGAAGATGGAAAACCCATTTTGACATGGCAACCTGGCGAAACAGCAAGCGATGGAAATGAGAATACTTATTATGCGGTTTATCGTTTTGAAAGAAGTGAAAAGCCTGATTTTCAGCGAGTTGATAAAATAATTCACGTAGGAAGACAAAATACTTTTACTGATATTACAGCTGAAAAAGCCCGTGGATATGTGTATCACGTTACTTCCTTTGACCGTCTGCATAATGAGTCTGTTACTTCTGCAACGGCTTTGATTGAGTATGGGGAGAAGTAGGTTAGGTATGAATTATGAGGTTGTAGGTCTTCTTAGGTATCAGGTATGAGGTCATAGATATGAGGTTTTTATCTTGTAATATTCTGATTATCAATATATTAACTTGAATTTTAAATACGATTACAAATACCTATTACCTCATAATTTATACCTAAAAATACCTCATAATTTATACCTAAAACCACCTCATACCTACGACCTCATAATTTATACCTAAAAAACATCCCTAAAAAAACATCTGCCTCGAAGGCACATTCCAACGCACCCCAAACGATGAAATCGTATTGGTATAATCTAATTTATCAACCGCACTGTCGTATTTACGATTCATGTAATGCCCTTCGATGAAGAGATTGTGCATGATTTGGTAAGATGCTTTTAAGTCCAGAATGGTCGTTACCGTGCTTCGTCCTTGTCCTGTATAATTCCCAAATTGGTCATCGTACAAAATCTTTCTACTTTTGGTATCATAATCTTTCAAAATATCCTTGCCCCAATTCTCGAGAAGCGTTCTGTCTTCGCCAAAATTAGCATAAATTATCCTACCCGTTACTTGCAAACGCTTGATGGGTTGCCAACGAATAATGTGCGTCCATTCTTCAAAATTTGCCCCCAACGGATGGGCTAAGGATTGATTATAATGGGTATAGTTAGCATCATCATAGTGGCTATACGTGTAGGGGCGAGCATAATTCCATTCTGCTTGATAGTCCAAATTATCAATGCCCAAAACATCAATATACTTAATTCCAGCCTGTACACCGTATTTGTTTGCCCAATAGCCGTTATTTTTAAAGATATTTTTAGAATTAAATTCATCTAACATAAACTGCCCGTACAAAGAGAATTTCTTAGCAAAATTCCATTTGAAATCAATTCCCACAAAGGCATTATCAGCACTTCCTTGAAAGCTCTCGATAAAGCGATAGAAAATTACTGGGTTCAGATAATTGAGATCAAAGGCACTTCCTGTTGTGCTATCTCGTTGAAATACAACACTTTCCGTAAAACCAATATTTAGATTTTTAGAGAGATTTACGCTCAAATGGTGCATGGTCATATACTTCCTCGGAAATATCTGGTCGTTGGGTTTGAAGCCCGTATAAACCAATTGCGTAAATAGATTTTGATACTGGAATCTACCCAAATGCGTATTGATTTTCAAAAATAAAGACGGGGCAGCATTATCCGACAGAATCACTGAACGAAAACCATTTCCAATAATATTTTTATCGTGTCCAAACTGTAATTGGATATTTTTAGTAGCCTGAAAGGTAATATACGCCCTCGCCGAGAAGAAATCCGTACTCAGCTTATCTTGTCGATATTCCTTCGTGAATCCTTCGCCTGGCATTCCAGGAAGTCTGGCAGAAATGCGTTGCTCATTTTGATTATAACCATCAACAAATTCTCCGACATAATCTGGAATCAGGGAAATATTATCGGTCAAAAAAGTATAAAAACTCACTTTCCGATTTATCATTCCTCTCACCTCAATACCACGAGTATTGAGAGAAGTCATAGTTTGATCTTTGCCTTGAACTGATCCAATCTCAAAATTCACGACTGGGTTTATGTGAATATCAAAATCTGCATTTTTACTGGAATACGCATCCGCTTTTTGATGATAAAATGTATTCCAGAGTGCCTTTCGACCACTCAAAAAGACGGTGTCATTCGTTTTCCATTCCCAACTATCATCCTGTAAATATTCGAGATTAAATTTATCCTGTGTTGATAAATAAATAGAAGTATCTGCCCAAACACTATCCACCAAAGACACTATCCCCTTGCGAGTATAAGGCTTGACTGTGGTATGAAATCCCTCCGAAAACTTACCTCTTTTTATTTCGTAACGGTCAATCAGGTGATAATAGTCTTGATTCAACGGAGCGAAAGCACTCTGAGCATTAGAAAGGTAACTTATTGATAAACAAACAGATAGCGTAAGGGAAAGTAGCTTTTTTAACATAATTTTTAAAATAATTGGGTTCATATCTCAGTGGTAAATACCTTCGCAAGATACTCATTAATTAGGAATTTTTATAAGTTTTAGGTGCTTGGTTTTAGGTGTTAGTCTTTATAAAACCTAAGCCCTACCAACGTCTTAAATATCTTCAAAATCTCTTCTTCTGTATTGAACTCGTGCAAACATATCCGTAATCGTTCTTTGCCTTTGGGTACAGTCGGAGAAACGATAGGACGAATATCTAACCCTACCTCTTGCAAATTCTTTGCCAATCTCCGACATTTTTCATTACCTGAAACAATGATACACTGAATCGCCGAAGAACTCTCAATTAACTCTAAATCAGGCACTTGCTTGGCTTGCTCTTTGAAAAAACGAATCAATGAATGAAGGTTTTTATTTGAAAAATCAGGGGATTTCAAGAGTTGATAGGCTTGTCTTACGCTCTCGTGTGTATGTAAGGGAGCGGCTGTTGTGTAGATAAACGGGCGAGCGAAGTTTATCAAATAATCTCTCAGATTTTTACTCCCCAAAACAATCGCCCCATGACAACCCAAAGCCTTTCCGAAGGTAACAACACGGGCAAAAACTTTATCTTCTAAGCCTAATTCACAAACTAAACCACGACCATTTTTGCCAAAAACGCCCGTAGCGTGAGCTTCGTCCACGATGAGATTCGCACCGTATCTTTCTGATAATGAGGAGATTGCTTCCAAATCAGCAAGGTCGCCATCCATTGAATAGACGGATTCGAGGGCAATAAAAATGTTCGATGTTTGATGTTCGATGTTTGATGTTGGTATCAAGTGATTTACAGTATTTTGAGTTGAAGACTGACTTGATAAAATCTGACAGCTATTCTCTAAACTCTGTAATCTATACGCTAAACTCTCAATATCATTATGCTCAAATCTAATCTTTGTAGCATAGCTTAACCTTGCCCCATCAATCATGCTGGCGTGGATGAGTTCGTCGGTGAAAAGTATATCATTTTTTTGTGGTAAACACGATAAAAGCCCCACGTTGGCATCATATCCAGAATTGAAAATCAATCCCGCTTCTGCTCCGTGAAAATCGGCAATTTCTTGTTCTAAATCTTCTACAAACTGAGAATTTCCAGCCAAAAGCCTCGAACCCGTTGCTCCCGATGGGAAACTATAATTTTCAGAATTTTGCTTTATTTTTTGAGAAAATCCGAGATAATCGTTGGAACAAAAATCGACCAAATTTTCTTTGGCACACAAGGAACGAAAAAGGGATTCTTTCTTTCGCTCTTCGAGAATATAGGAAAGATGTCTTTCTATGGGCTTCATAAGCGTATTTTTGAACCACAAAACTACGCATAATATACCCATTAATCCCTTTCATCTGCCGTTAAATCAATATTGACGTATATTCTACAAAATAATTTAAATTTCTCTTGACATTGGTTATAAAAAAGGTATATCTTTGTACCTAATAGGTGTAGAACTATTTACTAAGATTGCCCAGATGGTTTCCGTCTGGGCAACTTTTTTTTTATAGGGGTAGGTAGAAATCCAGTCAGATTAATTAGATAAATGAATAACATTACCACTATTAAATGCAGATAGAAAAATACCAAACTGAAACAGACCAAACCAAACTTGAATACACTTTTCTCAGTATTGGAAGAAAGATAATTAAAAAGAAAATTATGTACGAAAAATTTGAAAACCCAGAATATATTGGGCTTCCTTCTAATACGCTTGTATATAACTTAGGTTTTGGAGATTTAGACGAACATACAGGTGGAATTGATGATAAAACTACCAGTAATAATGGAGATATGGATAAAATATTAGCCACTGTTGCAGAAACAGCCTTTAATTTTTGGGAAAATTATCCAAAAAGCACTTCTATATTTTCGAGGTAGTAGCCCAACTGGGCAAGAATCGTTAAGAACCTATCTCTATCAGAAAAAATTAAACCGTTATTTTAATGAAATAAGTGATTTTGCAGAAATATTTGGATTGACAATTGATGGGTGGGAAGAGTTTGTAATCAATAAAAATTACATCGCTTTTTTGATTTTAAGAAAATAATAATTATTTTAGTAATATGAAAACAGTAACTAAAAATACACAAAGTGATTATGTCTTTGAAAAAAGTGTTTACAACCCTGCACTTGACAGCATCAGGACAGAAAGTTTGTTTAAAGAAAAAATAGAAGAAGGTAGAGCATTTTTTAAAAAATATGGTTTACCTAAAAAGATAATGGATAAGTTGAAATCAGAAATTAGCCAAAACAATTTATAACAAAAATGCCTCTGTCAATCAAACAGAGGCATTTTTGTTGAACCTTAATTCTTAGCCCCCTGCACCGCAGAACCTGATTTCTTCTGTGCCTCTTGCATTGGATTTGGCTGTGGTGGACGTTGCCCTTTGAACACTTGGAATCTCGTTGGTTGGGCTGGTTCTCTTGGGAAAGCGTTGTCCTCCGTATCAATATCCGCAATTTCAAAGAATGGGTCAAGCGTCCATTTGGTTACTTTCTTATCCGTTGGAATTACCTTTTTTACTTCCTTATCATTTAATCGCCAGATTTCGGCTGGGATTCTGAAAACTTCATTGGTGCCGTCTTCATAATTTGCTCGCACGATTACGGGCATGGGCAAACCTCCTTTATTTTTTAAGTTCAATACATAAAAATTCTTATTGGCATCCACTAATTTCTTTTCGTCTTCCGAAAGCCCCGCCATGTATTGATCGTACTTCTTTTTATCGCCTTCGTTTATTGCAAATTTGTCATAAGAATTATAAAAATCCTTCATGTCTGGATTTTCTTCTACGACAGTTTTCTGAATGTCCGTTTTGTTACGAATATTACTCATCGTCTCCTTTTTTGCGGCGGCATCTTTACGGGCATTGTCGCCTTTTTGCGTTGGGTCAGCTTTATCAATTCCAAACCATTCTACATTTTCAAGTGATTGATTTACAGGCTCTACCGTATAAAACCATCCTTTCCAAAACCAATCTAAATCCACGCCCGAAGCATCTTCCATCGTGCGAAAAAAGTCGGCTGGGTAAGGTTGTTTGAATGCCCAACGACGTGCATATTCTTTGAAAGCGGCATCAAATAATTCACGTCCCATGACGGTTTCACGAAGAATATTCAAAGCCGTTGCGGGCTTTGCGTAGGCATTTGGACCGAAAGTTTGGTCAGAAATATTCTCAGAATTGGTCATAATTGGTACTTGCTGCGTTGCATCCGTTTTCATGTAAGGCACAATATTTTGTGGCTCTCCACGGCGTGAAGGGTAGTTCCTATCCCATTCTTGTTCTGCCAAATACTGACAAAAAGTATTTAAACCTTCGTCCATCCACGACCATTGTCTTTCGTCTGAATTGACAATCATCGGGAAAAAATTATGTCCAACTTCGTGAATAATTACACCAATCATACCATATTTCACTTGTTCAGAATACGTGCCATCTGCCTCTGGACGACCACCATTGAAGGAAATCATTGGATATTCCATGCCTCCACCCGCAACCGCATGGCACGAGTACGCAACTGGATATGGGTAAGCAACCGTATGTGCTGAATATGAGCGTAAAGTGTGTGCAACCACCATCGTTGAATATTGCCCCCAAAGCGGATTTCCCTCTTTTGGATAAAGCGACATTGCCCATACTTTTTTGCCCTCTACGTCCACTTGCATAGCATCCCAAATGAATTTACGAGAACTTGCAAAGGCAAAATCACGGACGTTATCGGCTTTGTAAATCCACGTTTTTTTGCCAGATGGCTTATTTTTCTCAGCCTTCTCTGCTTCTTCTTGCGAGACAATTACGACTGGGCGAGTGGCGGTTTTTGCCTTCTCCCAACGCTTGATTTGCTCGGAAGAAAGAACGGCATTTGGGTTCTGTAACTCACCCGAAGCACCTACTACGTGGTCGTTTGGAACGGTCAAAGCAACTTTATAATTTCCAAAATTCAACGTAAATTCTCCACGACCCAAAAACTGTTTATGTTGCCATCCGTACACATCATTATAGACCGCCATTCTTGGAAACCAATGAGCAATAAAATAATTTACGTTGCCATCTTTTGGGTAAAACTCATAACCCCCACGACCATCATATTCGGGAATTAAAAAATTCCAATCAATTGAAAATGAGACACTTCCACCAGATTTTACGGGCGTAGGCAAATCAATTCGCATCATTGTATTATTGATGGTATGTTTCAAAGGATTGCCCGTTTTGTCTTTTACTGACAAAATATTATAACCGTATTTTTTAGTATCAGTCAATTCCTTGAATTGCTCAAAAGTTGCTTGTTTATTATTGATTCCGCCCGTTTCTGTAACGTTACCGATGGCATCGTTCTTGAATTTATTTTGATCTAATTGCAACCATAAATACGATAATTCATCGGGAGAATTGTTGAAATACGTAATGGTTTCAGAACCCGTAATTTTACGTTCAACGTCGTTCAATTCCGCTTTGATGTCATAATCGGCTCGTTGTTGCCAATATTCTTTACCAGGACTACCCGAAGCCGTGCGGTAGGTATTGGGCGTTGGGAGATTCTCCATTTGTTCAAAGCGTTTGTTGGCGTTAAATTGAGCCATAAGCTGTGAACTTTGAGCAATTAGGATGATGATTAGGAATTTTAATTTGTTTTTCATTTGTGTTTGTTTGGAAGTGAAATTATAATTTGTTGTTTTTATACGCTTTGAAATATGCTAAGGTAATATTTTGTTGAAAAGGGTCTTTTAATTGACTGATAATCAAATCGTTAAAATTGTTTTCATTCTCAATTACAAACCACCTTAATAACGTAAATGTCCTTCTTTCGTTTTGACTTTTCTGTTCTAATTCAACGAAAATCTCTTTTATTTCTTTCACAAAATTTGATTTATTGATTGCTCCTTTTGACAATAATGCAAACGTTTTTCTAAGGTCATTTTTTATTTGGTCGATAACCCTTTCGTAACGTTTCAATAATAAGTCTTCCCGATTGAGGTTGCAAATTTTCGCAGTATGAAAACCCCTTCCATTTGCTCCATCAAGCCCTTTTATGGCAATCCCCTTTTTCGTGGGATCAATTTCAAAGCCAAGAAATTTCTTTGGCTCGTCTATTTCTGGATGCAACAAGTAGGGTTCTTCTTGTATATTTAGATAAATGGCATTCGTCTTATCAGTACTTAATTCTCCATTTTCCTGACAATCTGACAAAGTAAAATGAATCTTTTTTACAGGAAATTGGTCGCCTTTTCCACCGCTAACTTTATTACATTCATGGCAAGTTGAAACAAGATTTGACCATTCGTAACAAAGCCAAAAATAACCTCCGTGCTTAGTTTTGATAACTCTACCTTTGGGGCGATAATGTTCTGGATAAATGGTTGAATAATCTTCACAATAAGCACATTTTGAAATATAGAGTTTGCTTAACTCTTCAACGACTGCATCTCCTTTTGTACCATCTTTTTTCTCATATTTTCCTCTGTAAAAATCAGAATTTATCTTTTTAGCATCTTTACTTTCAATAATAATTTTAAGATGGTCAAGTGTTTCTTTTTTAGTCAGAGAAAGTGGTTTTTTGTCTAAATCTTTAACTACTTTTCTCATAGATTATGTTCTTTCAATAGGTCTAAAAGTTCTTTTTGATTATCCTCCGTCAAATATTCACTGATTTGTTTATCCAACTGGTCATTGAACAAAACCTCTTTGTAAGTGTCCTC
>JAYUOX010000075.1:0-17826 GCA_043760595.1 Cytophagales bacterium | reverse complement strand
GATAATGAATTTGTTATAATTATTTGCAACATTCTCCCCATTCTTTTTATCTTGATTCCACGAAATTGTATAATAAGGCATTACGGCAGAAGCCATTGTTGTTTTGCCCTTCAATTTGAAAGCTCCGTTAATGAAAGGAATCAAATGTGCATCAAAATTATTGCCTGGATAAACCGCAAATTTTCCGTTGGCATAATGTGCATCACGCCCAGCCTCACCAGCACCACCGCCAGGCCAATGTTTTACCATCGCATTCACACTTCCAAAACCCCAACCATTAGCAATTTCTTTGGTATTTAATGAAGTCTGAAAACCATTACAATACGCCTCTGCCATTGCCGCCGAAAGCTGTGGACTTTCGCCAAAAGTGCCATTAAAACGTCCCCAACGTGGTTCTGTGGCAATATCTACTTGCGGCGAAAGAGCCGTTGTAATTCCCAAAGCACGATATTCTGCGGCGGCTACTTGTCCAAATTTTTCAACTAAGGTAGGATTGAAAGTGGCTGCCATTCCCAACGAACTGGGCCACATTGAAATCTCTCCACCCGTTGCCGCATCAAATTCTGCCCGTGCTTTGGTGCCATGTCGTGGGTCGGTACTGTTATTGGCAGGAATTCCCATGCCTACACTTTCACAAAAAGATTGTAATTTATTGTTCCATTGAGCGGCAATTTCTGGCGTTTTTACGGTTGTCAATAAAACGTGACGAAGGTTATCTTCTTGCAAAAACTTCTTTTGTTGGTCGGTTAAATCCGAAGGGTCAGTTTCGCCTTCTTTGAAAGGTTTCCCGTTGTAAGTTCCCGCAAAATACCCTCCCGAACGGGCAGGAAGTGATTGATGCGAAGAGTAAAGCATCAAGCCCGCAATTTGTTCAATACTCAGTTTTGAAGCTAAATCTTTGGCTCTGATATCCACGGGCAAACGCCAATCTTCGTATTTATCTAATTTACCATTTTTGTTTAAATCTTTAAACGCTAAACCATTGATTGTTAATATTTTAATTCCAGAATTTGGAGAATATCCCAACGTTTGTCCGCCCTTGTTTTTGATGATATTATTACCATCAATGGATGTTTCTGACCATTTTTTTTGAGCATTAGTGGGTAAAAAATACGAGCAAATGACGCTCACTAAGATTAGTTTTTTCATTGAATAATTTGGTTGGGTTTAATTTATCAGGAACCCTGATGATAATATTAATGTAATTAATGTAAAGGTAACGGGATTAACTATTTTACTCATTTTTAGTAATTTGTAAAGTAAAATACCTTCGAAATAAAACATTAAGTACATTGTTTAATAAGTTTCTTCAACTTCCTAATCAAAATTTTTTGAGAAAGAAAAATATCGTTTAAATATCGGTAAAAGAATCAGACAAAAAGACCCACTTATTGTTTACCCGTTACTAAACAGTATTAAGCATTGAATCAAAAATTAGAGCATTCTACCCCTTTACAAATGATTTGTGTAATTTTGTGGGATATAATCATTACTATCTCATATGTCGATTACTCCCATTGATTTATCCATTATTATCGTAAATTATAAAACCGAAGATTTAATCATCGACTGTCTGTTGAGCGTGTATGAGCATACAAAAGACGTTGCTATGGAGGTTTTGGTGGTGGATAATGCTTATCAAAAAGAAGGAGAGGAGAAGGTAAAAGCCATTTTTAGCAACGTTCGATGGATAGATATGGGTTATAATGCAGGGTTTTCCAGAGCCAATAATGCAGGTATCAAAGAGGCAAAAGGCGAGTATATTTTGCTCCTCAATGCCGATACTTTGATGATTGATAATGCCATCGGAAAGGCAGTGTCTAAACTAAAAGAACGCTCAGAAATTGCCGCTATCGGAGGTTTGCAATTATACAAAAATTTATCAGAAATGCCTTACTATCACACGATTAACGATATTCGTAAAACTTTTTATATACTTCCTGATAAGCCTTTTTTCAATAACTTCATTGATAAATTTCTTCCAAAACCTCATTTTATAGACCCCAATGAAACCAATAATTTAGTCGGGGCATTTGTGATGACTCGCAAATCAGTCGTTGAAAAAGTAGGAATGTTAGACGAAGATTTCTTTATGTACGGGGAGGATTTGGAGTGGGCTGGGCGGTTGAATAAAGCGGGCAAATTATGTTATTTTGAAGATATAAAGTTCGTTCATTTGGTCAATGAAAGTCCGTTTAGGAGAACTCAAATTTCGTTTGTCAATCGTTTCAGTATCCAAATGCAAGTCTCTAATTTGCTGTGGATTAGGAAAGAATTTGGCATTTTCGCTTACCTGATTTTGATATTGAATTACACCCTTTTAGTTCCTCTATTTTGGGGTGTTAAAATCCTCAATAATATTGTTTATCATAGTAAAGTTTTTTATCAATTAGAAAGTCAAAAACTCTTTACGCTCAAGGTAGGAGTTTTGTTAAAATATTTCTGGAGAACTATCTTGAATAAGCCTTATTTTTATCAAATAAAACCCGATGAGAATATTGATAAAATGTATCAGTCGTAATTTTTCATTCAAAGCTCTATCTTTCTACACCATACTTCAATTTTGATAACGTTGTTTTTTTTTGCCACAAAATAATTCTTTTTTCTATCACAAAAAGGTTATTGAAAACATTTTCAATTGGTTGAATTGACAAAGAAACAGGCACAAGACTATTCACAACTGTGTGCACATTTTCAGAATGCCAAACGACTAAAACGTTTTTATTATTGATATTTTTCAATGATCTAATTAATGCTTGTGTGCTATCATTTGAAAAGATAGTAGGGCTGATATTAAAATGAGTAGAGGTTGGTGCTGCCGTTTGTTGAGTTCTTTGTCTAATACTCACAAAAATCCTACTAATATTCTTGTTCCTGAGCGTATCAGCAAGCGTATTTGCCCGAATTATACCATCAGGGCTGAGAGGTGAATCAGCTGAATTATTTAACCTATCGGCATGGCGTACCAAGTAAAATCTGGTTGTTGTACATGAGGTAAACAAGATAATACCGAGAAAAATGAGTAAACTTTTGTTGAAAATATTTTTCATAAAATGCTATTTTTTAGAGAGTCTCCGTTGATAGTGAAATCTCCGAAAACTCTCATTTTTATTATTACTTACTACTATTTTTTACCATCCAATTGAGCTATACAATCATATCCAGGGTGTTCTTTGGCTAATTTGCCTGCACTCTTAATACGATCCACAGCCACGTCAAGATGCTTGGCATTGCCGCCCAAAGCCACATACTTACCTACATCTGGGTGCATCAATAAGGCTGCGGCTTCATTTTCTTTGGCTGTTACGGGATAATCCACCCATACATATTTTTCGGCTTTGAGTCCTATGCCAAAACCATTAAGATTCCAACGCATATTAACTTCTACTTTATGTACTCCAGGTTGAGTGAAGACAAAGCCTTGTGTATCCCAAAATACCAATTCTTCCACTGCAACATCATTGCCTGGTGCTAAAATTTTATAGCCTGTACTGTCGCAAACGTGGGCAAATGAGCTAACACTTCTCATATCACCGCCTACCTTACCAACGGAAATATCGGTATTTGAACCAATCCAAGAAATGGTTTCAGGAATATTGACATCAGCTTTACCATTATTTTTCAAAGCTATTTTCAAAACAAGCGGCTCTCCTAATTTGATGTGATTTCTGGCTGTATCTATCTGTAAATCCAAACCCATATCAGCGGCAGTATCTACATCTTCTGGATTAAAACTTCCTGCTAAAATGCTATGTCCGAATCCAAAATCTTCTCCACCTGGGCGTATGACTACATCCGGGGCGTGGGCAAAATGATGACGATGATGCTCACTAAATTCAAATCTGATGTCATTGGGGTATGTTCCTCCAGCAGCCAAAATAGCATTACGAGTAGCACCACTTTGCGTCATAATAAAATTGTCGAGCGGCAGGGCATCATTTTGTGGATGTAATTGGTTGAAGCCATGCCCAATTTCGTGGGTAGCACTCCGAAGTTTAGAAGCAGCATCCGCAAAATCGCCAGTCATATTATTGATAAAATTACAAGAACCCTCACGTTGGTCTCCAATTTGGTCAAACATGATTCCAAAAATACTACCTGCATCGGAACTATGAGGTACTGCTACATAATAATACTGCCAGTCTGTATCTAAACTTACAGCAGGGTTTCTATTTGCCAACATAAAGGCATGAAGGGTTGCGTTTGTCCACGGATTTGCAGGACCTACACCCGCAGGAACTGGTAAATTGGTATTTCCTGTTACAACATTCAAATCCCATCCAACGGAGGCATAAATTGATTTAAAATCATGCACCCCTGCCGAGACGGGTATGACAGCCCCTGTAACATTTTCAAGTTCAAGGCTTGCTCTACGGAAAAATTTGGAAACCCAAGTCATTCTGAAAACTACCGACAACTGAGTTGCTCCTTCAAAAACTTTTCCCTCAAAACTTGGACCACTAAGCCCCGCTGGATTAGCGGCTGCGACTAATACAATTTTGAGGGTTCGGGTAGGAGCATTTGGGAAATTACCATTTCCAGCATCCGTTGCAGGAGGAGTATAACGGTATTCCTCCACAGTCAGCGTAATTTTACATTTCCCTCCTAAAGGCACAAATTTTGTCTTTGAGACATTCACGACTTTTAGATAACTGTGATAACGCTTCCGACTAAAAATTGGGATTTTTTGTAAAATAGGTTGAGGACCAGGAATACCAAAAATACTTGGTTTGCGATAAAAATCTCCGCTAATTGCGTGGGTTAAGTTCCCATTTACATCTTTCAAATTATCTACTCGCATAGTTCCTTCAAAACCTTGAGCAAGTTGAAATGGACCTGGGTTTGTACTGTCCATACTGATATGATAACAGCCCTCTGGGAATTTCAGGTTACACAATTGGAGTGCAGGAAATGGTGGAAATTGTGGTATTTCAAAAGGGGGGTCGAAAGGGGGAAAATGTGGTTGATGGGGAAGACCTGGCGGGTCTAAAGGGTTCGGAGTGAAACCCACAACTCCTACATTGGTAGAAATTGGGAAAAGATCATCATTGTGAGCCATGATACTATTGAATTTTAATTGTGTGCCTACTTTTTTGCGTTGGATTTTCGGCTGATTCCATCTTTGCTTGGAAAATAGCAAGTGGTCTCAAAAACAATCAGTATATTGCTTAGAGATTTAGAACAAATTTTATTGAATTATTTTCATACTCAATGCAGAATTTATTTTACGGTGTTATTACTGAGTTAATGGTGTATTGAGAACTCTGATTTTGATTATATTAATGTAAAATCAAGGAACATACTCGTTTTAATTCATCAAAAAAGGTTGTTGAAATATATTTCAACAACCTTTTGTAGAGTCAGAAAATGTTTTTATGCGTGAAAAAAGTAGATAAATTTTCTACACCAAAACCGAAAATAAATCAGGCTGTTCATTAAGTTCCTGATACACAATATTTTCTGCTTCCATTCGCTTGATTAAAGCGTGATAATCTCCTTTATTTTTCAGTTCAACTCCCAACAAAACGGGACCTGATTCACGGTTGGTTTTCTTTTGGTATTCAAATAAAGTGATGTCGTCCTCGGGTCCTAAAACGTTATTCAAAAAATTGCGTAATGCACCAGCCCGTTGTGGAAAACGAACGACGAAGTAGTGTTTCAAGCCTTCGTAAAGTAAGGAACGTTCCTTGATTTCTTCGGTACGGGTGATGTCATTATTGCCCCCAGAAACTAAACAGACCACGTTTTTGCCTTTTATTTGCTCCTTCATAAAATCTAAAGCCGCAATGGTCAAAGCTCCTGCGGGTTCGGCTACAATGGCGGACTCGTTGTATAATTCTAAGATGGTCGTACAAACTTTTCCTTCGGGAACGATGATGATTTCGTCCAAATTTTTCTGACAAATCAAGAACGGAATTTCACCTACTCGCTTCACTGCCGCACCGTCCACAAATCTGTCCATCGTTTCCAGTTCTACCACGTGTCCCGCCTCTAAACTCGCCTTCATGGATGCCGCACCCGCAGGTTCAACGCCAATGATTTTGGTGTGCGGAGAAAGCTGTTTGAAAACCGTAGAAATTCCCGCCGAGACCCCCCCCCCACCAATGGCAAGGAAAATATAGTCTATCTTGACATCGGCATCTTTAAAAATCTCTAAACCCACAGTTGCCTGTCCCGTGATAACATCTATATCATCAAACGCCGATACAAAAGTGGCGTGGTGTTCTTCACAATATTGTTTGGCGGCTTTGGCGGCATCATCGTAAGTATCGCCTACCATCATCACTTCAATATCATCCCGTCCAAACATTTTCACTTGTTTTATCTTCTGATTGGGCGTAGTTGTGGGCATAAAAATTGCTCCCTTCACCTTCATTTTGTGGCAAGCATACGCCAAACCTTGGGCATGATTCCCTGCGGATGCACACACAACGCCTTTGGCTAATTCTGCCTTCGAGAGCCTCGACATTTTGTTGTACGCCCCTCTGATTTTGTAGGAACGGACAATCTGTAAATCTTCTCTTTTTAAGTAAATATTAGCTTCGTAGCGTTCTGAGAGGATAATGTTCTCCATCAAAGGCGTATGAACGGCTATGCCACGCAACCGCTCGGCAGCTTCATAAACGCTTTCTAAACTCGGAGAAGTAATAGGTTTTAGTTTGTTGCTCATCTTTTTTATAGTTTCTGGCTCTAAGTTATTAATTTTATTTCGGAACTATAAAGAATTTGTCGTACCCCATCCTAAATCCTTCCCCTTGAAGGGAAGGACTTCAAAAATGAGTGTTCAAAGCCCTTTCCCATAAAGGGGAAAGGGTTGGGATAGGGGTATTTAGGTTTGCGACAAATGGTTTATAGTTCCGTTTTATTTTAGCACTTTGGAGAAAGATTCCAAATTTAACGAGTCGAATGGGAAATATCCCCATTTCCGTCTTTATTTTTAGAGTGCCAAAGTATAATTTACGAAATTCCTCAAATCTCATAAAAGCATAAAAACCAAAATCCCCTCCGAATATTTCCGTAAATTGCGAAATAAACAAACGGAAATACCACATGAACAAATTATCCATCATCAAACTATCAACTTTACTATTTATTCTGTTTCCCTTGTCTGTGTTTTCGCAGATAACAGAAAGACCACAACCAACCGCTGACAACCTTTTCCCAAATGCCAATATGCGTTGGGTAGATTCGGTTTTTAATACCCTTTCGGTTGAACAAAAAATTGGACAATTAATGATGCCCCGTGGCAATTATACCTACGATTATGACACCGCTCGTTTCCACAAAATTATACGAGACTATCACGTGGGCGGATTTGTACTTTTCAAGAATCGTCCGACAGCTCAGGGATTGTTAGTCAATAAGTTACAGGCAATGTCCAAAGTGCCTTTAATGATTGGAATGGATATGGAGTGGGGTATGGAAATGCGGTTGGATAGCACCATTCGTTTTCCCTATCAAATGACCTTGGGGGCGATGCAAGGCAACGAAAATTTGATTGAAGAAATGGGTCTGCAACTCGCCCAACAATGTAAACGTATGGGAATTCACGTGAATTACGCCCCCGTGGTGGACGTAAATAATAACCCAAATAATCCAGTAATTAATTTCCGTTCCTTTGGTGAAAATCGAGAAAAAGTTGCCTCAAAAGCCCTTGCTTATATGCGTGGGCTACAAAGAGGAGGCATCATCACTTCGGCAAAACACTTCCCTGGACATGGCGATACGGGCGTGGATTCTCACACAGATTTACCCGTAATTCCTCATAATCGTAATCGTTTGGATTCACTCGAGTTATTCCCTTACCGTGAGTTGATTAAGAACGGTTTGCAAGGCGTGATGATTGCCCATTTGAGTATTCCTTCTTTGGATACAACCAAGAATTTAGCATCAACATTATCCCAAAAAATTGTTACTGATTTATTACGTAAAGATTTGAATTTCAAAGGGTTAACCTTTACAGATGCGATGGATATGCAAGGGGCAGTGAAGTTTTTTCCCGAAGGAATTGCCAACGTAAAAGCTATACTTGCGGGTAATGATATTTTAGAAACTTTTGTGGATGTTCCAGCCGCTTTTAATGCCATCAAAAAGGCTTTGGATAAAGGAGAAATTGCTCAAAAAGACATTGACGAGCGAGTAAAAAGAATCCTTGTTGCCAAGGCTTGGGCGGGTTTGGATAATTATAAACCCATCAAAATCAGCAATTTAATTGAAGATTTGAACCCGATGAAATCTCAGGCATTGAACCGTCAATTTGCGGAGGAGACGATTACACTACTAACTAACAATAACAACATTCTTCCGCTTCAAAATTTAGATACTTTGCGGATTGCTTCATTGAATATTGGTAATCCATCTTTTGGGTCAAAATCGCCAACTGATTTTCAAAAAATGGTATCAAATTATACGGACGTTCAACATTTTAATTTAGATGAAAATTCAGCCGATTCAACGGTTCAGCGAGTGCGTGATTCTTTGAAAAATTATAATTTAGTGTTAATGGCAGTCAATGGTCAATCGGTTCGTCCTGCCAAAAATTATAGTATTAATCCTAAAATTCAGACCTTAGTTTCGGAGTTTGCCAATTCTTCAAAAACCATTGTTTCGCTGTTTTCAAATGCCTATACTTTATCAAAATTTGAGAACTTAGATAAAGCAAAAGCCTTAATGATAAGTTACCAAGAAAGTCCACAAATGCACGAATCTGTTGCCGCCGCAGAGTTGATTTTTGGAGGAATTGGAGCGAAAGGAAAGTTGCCAGTAACCGTAAATATGACGTTTAGATATAACGACGGATTAACAACACAACCCATCAAAAGATTTCAATATGCTTTAGCCGAGAACGTTGGAATTGATACAAAATTTTTGAATTATAAAGTGGATTCGATTGTAAATGAGGCAATTAGACAAAAGGCAACACCTGGGGCAGTGGTTTTAGTAGCGAAAGACGGCAAGATAATTTTGCATAAAGCCTACGGAAAACATACCTACGAAGGCACTGCAAAAGTAATGACAAACGACCTCTACGATTTGGCATCCATTACCAAAATCAGCACCTCCGTTCCTGCCATGATGAAGATGCAAGATGATGGTAAATTTACGTTGGATAAAACCCTTGGAGACTTAGTACCCGCTTGGCAAACTTCAAATAAATCAGACTTAGTTTACAAAGACATTTTTACCCACCAATCACGCCTAAAAGCATGGATTCCATTTTGGATGGATTGTATTGATTCTACTAAAATGGTGTTGGGAAGTAAAATTTATAAAGAAAAATATTCTGAGAAATATATTATTAGCTTCTGGGATAAATTATTCAGAAAAAAGAAGGCTTTGCAACGAATTTGTCAGGCAATTCAGAACGATAAACAGTTATGGAAAGACTGTATAAATCTTGCGAAAGACCCTACGATTTGGAAACCCAATACATTTGCCTACAAATCTTCGGCAGATTATGCGGTTCAGATTACGGATGAATTATGGTTGCATAAAAATTATGACAAAACGCTTTTCAAAGCCATCGAAGATTCGCCTTTACGTGAGAAAAAGGAATATGTGTATTCGGATTTATCTTATTACTTGTACCCACAAATTGTTCCACGTTTGACGGGTAAAGATTTCCCAACGTTTCTGAACGATAATTTTTATAAACCTTTGGGAGCAAATACCTTGGGTTTTTTACCGAGAGAAAGATTTGCTTTATCCAAAATCGTCCCAACGGAATACGATTCTTTATACCGCAAAACCCTCATACACGGGCGAGTACACGATGAAGGGGCATCAATGTTAGGGGGAGTTTCTGGACACGCTGGGCTTTTTGGAACTGCCCAAGATTTAGCAAAATTGATGCAAATGTACTTGCAAAAAGGTTTTTATGGAGGGAAAAGGTACATAAACGAAAGTACCTTGAACGAGTGGACGGCTTATCCATTTCCAACGGAAGTGAACAGTAGAAGAGGCGTAGGCTTCGACAAACCAGACCGCAAACGGGCAGGAATCAGTGCCGCCCCAAGTGCAAGTACCAACAGTTTTGGGCATTCGGGCTTCACGGGGACATATACGTGGGTTGATCCAGAACATCAATTGGTGTATGTTTTCTTATCAAACCGAGTATATCCAACCCGCAATAATTCTAAAATTTCGGACTTAAACGTCAGGACGAATATTAACGAAGTGATTTATCAGGCGATTAAAAAAGGAATTTGAGGTTTGGTAACTTGCTCATCTCTAAGTACCCGTTAGTGTTTAGTTTATGGTATTGGTCATGTTGAATGAGGTGAAACATCTGATGTCGTGAGTTTTAAAGAAATATTGCACTTCGTTCAACATAACAGAAATAATAGACTTGTTATTTGCTGATTATCAAATAGTTACAAGTTCTGGCATCATCGCTCGGTAGGGGGATGTCTCGGGTGGGGTTCTGTGTACTTTGCGACATAAAGTCTATAATTCCGAAAATATAACTCTCTTGTCTTTCAAGAAACTGTATTAATCTTAGGGATTAGTCATTGGATAATTTGGGGTTACAAGGTTCTTCAAACCTTATCTTATAAACATTTAGTTCGTTGATTATCAGAATGTTACTGTACAAAAATTGATTCTTTAATATTTAATCATAAAATTATCTTCCAGTTTTTAGCACGATTCACCGAGTCGTGCTATTTTTGTTTTATTAGTAACACAATCTTACTCCAACCCTGTATTATGTTCTTAGAAAAAGATTTCGCTCAGATTCACGAATTAGGCATTGATTTAGAAACAGTTTATCAGCAAATTAACGATTTTAAAGAGGGATTTCCCTTTATGATTCTGCAAAAAGCTGCTACCCCCAAAGATGGTCTTATGCAACTTTCGGAAGAAGAATTAAAAACGTATGAAGCCCTTTACGAAAAAAAGATAACCAAACTAACTCCCCTCAAATTTGTCCCAGCTTCGGGGGCGGCTACTCGGATGTTTAAATCTTTATTTTCTTTTTTGGAGGAAGGGAAATCAGACAAATCCACCGACCAGTTTTTTGCTCAACTATCAGACTTCGCCTTTGCCGAGGACTTGAACGCTATTTTGCCTGAAAACGCTGATAACCAGACCGTTGCAGACTATTATTTAACTCGAAAAGGCTTAGAATATGGTACTTTACCCAAGGGATTATTGAAGTTTCATAGATACGAAAACGAATCTCGCACCGCCTTAGAAGAGCATTTGGTAGAGGGGGTAACCTACGCCAATAATGACGGAAAAGTCAAACTTCATTTTACGGTTTCACCCGAGCATTTGAGCCGTTTTCTGAAATTATTGAATAAAGTTGTGCCAAATTATGAGGTAAAATATAAGGTAAAATTTGATATTTCTTTCTCCGAACAACGCCGTTCTACGGATACCATTGCGGTCAATATGGACAATACGCCCTTCCGTGAAAAGGACGGTTCGCTACTTTTTCGTCCCGCTGGACACGGGGCTTTGTTGGCAAATTTGAATGATATTTCGGCGGATATTGTCTTCATCAAAAATATTGATAATGTCGTCCCTGACCGTATCAAACCAACCACCATTACTTACAAAAAAGCTCTGGCAGGTGTTTTATTAAAATATCAAGACAAGATTTTTGACTACCAATATCAACTAAAAGAATGGGCTTCTGAGCCTCTTTTATTGGAACTTTCACATTTTTTTGAGGAACAACTTTGTATTTTATCACCCGTTGATTTTATGGAAATGACTCATAATCAGAAAGTTATGTATTTTCAGAAAAAACTTAACCGCCCTTTGCGTGTCTGTGGGGTTGTGCCTAATACGGGCGAGCCTGGGGGTGGACCTTTTTGGTGTAAAAATGCTGACGGTACAACTTCGCTACAAATCGTAGAATCTGCTCAGGTGAACATGGACAGTATCACGCAAAAGGAAATTTTCAATAATTCGACCCATTTCAATCCCGTAGATTTGATTTGTTCGATGAAAAATTATCGCAATGAAAAGTTTGATTTACTAAAATTCCGTGACCCTAAAACGGGTTTTGTAACCCAAAAGTCAAAAGACGGCAAAGACCTTCAAGCCCAAGAACTTCCTGGACTTTGGAATGGTTCAATGGCTGACTGGAACACGATTTTTGTGGAAGTGCCTTTGATTACTTTCAATCCCGTGAAAACGGTCAATGATTTATTGAGAGAGGAGCATCAGTAGAAGTGTTTTAATCTACGGTTGCTTCGAGCTACAGTATTCCCCAATTAACCAGCATGAAAAAACGCCACCAAGTTCTCTTAATTTTATCCATTCTTTCGGTCATCACTTTTCTTGACCGTATCGCTATTTCAACGGCTGGCGAACGCATCACCAAAGACTTGGGGCTCTCTACGGTGCAATGGGGCTGGGTTTTGGGTATTTTTACGCTTTCGTATGGTATTTTTGAAATTCCAACGGGGCTGATGGGCGATAAAAACGGAGCAAAGAAAATCTTGATTCGAGTTGTGCTTTGGTGGTCATTTTTTACGGTATTGACGGGCTTTTCGGTTAGTTTCACGATGCTCCTCATTGTTCGGTTTTTGTTTGGAATGGGCGAGGCTGGGGCGTACCCAAATACTTCTATCGCCCTCTCAAAGTGGTTTCCTGCCTACGAGCGTGGACAAGCCCAAGCCATCATCTGGACAGCCTCACGCTTGGGGGCGGGACTGACTCCTCTTTTGGTTATTCCGATTCAGCAAAATTATGGTTGGCAAATGTCCTTTTATGTCTTGGGCGTGATGGGTATTTTGTGGGTGATTTTCTGGAAATATTGGTTTCAAGAAGACCCCGAAACAGCTACGGGTATTTCAGAAAAAGAACGTTCAGAAGTATTAGCAAATCGTCAGTTAGTGGGTCATTCTGAAGAAATTTCATTGCGTAAGCTATTGAATAACAAGAACTTATGGTTTTTGATGATGATGTATTTTTGTTATGCTTCGGGGGCTTATTTCTTTCAGGGATGGTTGCCGAAGTACCTTCAACAAGGTAGAAATATCTCAGAAGAACAACTAAAATATGTAACCTCTGTCCCCTTTTTATTGGCGGCGGCAGGTTGTTTTTTTGGAGGAATTTTGAGTGATTTTCTCGTAAAAAAATACGGCAAAAAATGGGGGAGAAGAATAGCCCCCATGATTGGTCTGGGGCTTTCGGGCATCTTTGTAATCGTTGCTACATTGACTGAAAATAATACTATTGCTGTTATTTTACTCTCAATCGGAATGATGTTTATGGACGTAACCGCTCCCGTCTCATGGGCAGTAGCGATGGATATTGGCGGTAAGCGAAGTGGCTCAGTTTCAGGAGCAATGAATACTGCAGGACTCGCAGGGGCATACCTCAGCACGATAAGTTTTGGATATTTAGCCACCAATTACGGCTACAATTTTCCAGTCCTAATCTTGGGAATTATCGTAATTTTTGGGGCATTTTTATGGTTGAAAATTGATGCTGATGAGGCATTGGGAGTTTAAGATTTAATGCACACTTTTAATCCAATAATTCTCTGACTTTGAAGCCAACAGCCGATTGCCAAATGCTGATAGCTACTCATATTTACTCCTCACAAAGCACATATAAATCAGTTAAATTTCTCCCCAAACCATCATAATCAAGTCCGTAGCCCAAGACAAATTTATTCTCAATTTCAAAGCCAATATACTCAATATCAATGGGTTGCTTCAAGGCTTCGGGTTTTTGAAAAAGCGTTGCTACGGATAATGACGCTGGTTTTTGAGCCAATAATTGTTGCTTGATTTCTACCATCGTTAGCCCCGTGTCCACGATGTCTTCTACTACAATAATATCTCGTCCTTCGATGTTTTCTAACAAACCCAGAATCTGGTGTACCTTACCCGAAGACTCCGTGGCTTGGTAGGACGAAACCCTCAAAAATGTAATTTCACAAGTCACCGAAATCGACTTCATCAACTCGGCTGCGAACATAAATGAGCCGTTTAAGATTGCTAAAAAGAGTGGACGTTTGCCTTCATAATCGTGGTTAATTTGAGTGGCTAATGCTACGATACGTTGTTCAATAATATTTCTTTCAATAAATACTTCAAAATGCTTATCGTGAACTTGAATACTTGATTTCATAAAATGGAGTTCTGTTTGGACAAAAATACGGCAAAGAAGTTAAAGTATCATCTTAAAATTATCACTCATAATCTTAGCCGAAGACAACGCCAAAGGGATTCCTCCGCCTGGATGAACGCTACCGCCCACAAAATACAAATTTTTGATTTTGGAAGAAAAATTAGCGTGTCTCAAAAATGCCGCAAACCGATTATTGGACGAATTTCCGTATAATGCCCCTTGTGCGGATGAGGTTTTGGATTCAATCGTTCGAGGGTCGAGAATCTCCTCACATTCAATCAATTCTGCAATGTTCTGCCCTAAAATTCTACTGATTTTTTTCAATACATTTTCTTTGGTTTGGGCGATGATTTCATCCCAATTTTGCCCTTCGTTGGCGGGGGCATTTATCAGCACAAACCAGTTTTCACAGCCTTCGGGAGCATCATCAGGTTTGTGTTTTGAAGTAATGTTGATATAAACCGTTGGGTCGTGGAAGATGGTTTTCTGCTCAAACATCGTCTTAAATTCTTCCTGATAATTATCGCTAAAAAAGATATTATGCAAGTCTAATGCTGGAAATTTCTTTTTGATTCCCCAATAAAAAATGACCCCTGAGCTTGATTTAGGCTGATTTAGGAGGAAATCAGGGTGTTCTTCAGTGGGTAAAAGTTTTCGGTAAGTGTGGGTTACGTCCATGTTGGAAACGATAGCTTCGCAAGGTATGAGGTCGTAGGTATGAGGTATGAGGTCGGTAGCATTTTCTCCATTTCTCCTGTCTCCATTCCTCCTCAACTTTACCCCTTTCACCTCTCCATCCTCCACAATAATCTCCTCAACCGTTGTCTTAAAATAAAACTTAACCCCCAGACTTTCAGCCAATTTTACCAACGAATCCGTAATCGAAACCATGCCTTTTTTAGGAAAAAATGCTCCTAAGTTATACTCCAAATGTGGAATAATATTGAGCGTTGCAGGCGTTTGATAAGGGTCAGAGCCGTTGTAGGTAGCGTAGCGATTGAAAAGTTGTACAATTTTGGGATTTTTGAATAGCTTTTCATTTGCATCATTCATCGTTCCAAAAATGCCTAATTTTGGGAGATTCAAATAACCTTTCAAAGCCTTTTTGGAAGTCCAAGTAGATAATTTATGAAGAGAATCTTGCAAAAATAATCCGTCCAAAACCTCATATTTAAAGGCAGAATCTTTGAGAAATTGAGTGATTTTTTCGATAGGTTCGCCCGTGATTTTTTCTACTTCTTCGGCAAATTTTTGAGGTTCTGAATATGCGGTTAAGCGAGTATTATCTTCCCAAAAATAACGACAAACTTCGGACAATTGTTCGTATTCAAAGAAATCAGTGGGGTTTTTACCTACTAATTCAAAAAGTTCTGTTACTAAATTTGGGAGGGTAAACAGAGAAGGACCCGCATCAAAACGATACTTATTCCCCTCGAGGGGTTGGGGGCTTTTCAACTCAAAACTACTCAATTTTCCACCCGCATAGGCGTTTGCTTCAAATACTGAAACTTCCAAGCCTTTATGAGCCAAACGAATGGCAGAAGCAATACCCGCAATACCTGCTCCGATGATGGCAACTTTTTTCATGATTTAGCTGTGAGATTTTGTACTGATTACACAAAATAGTAACGTAGTATTTTGAACTATTGTTTAACCAAAAAGGAAGGCTTCGCTCAAAGCGAAGCCTTCCTTAATATCAAAATCTCATGGCTCAAAGCTCACATCTCAAAGCTACGAATAAAACAACCACTCCAAAGCCTTCGGGAATTCTTTGCCCCATTGAACTTCGTTATGTTTGCCCTCTGGTTCGAGCGAAAGATTAATGACGGTCTTTTTAACTCCTTGACGTTCAAGGGTTTGTTTTAATTTTTCAACGTTTGGAATCATCAAATTACTTTCCTTTCCGCCCGCATATACATAAATACGAGAGGGTAAATGTGAAAGAAAATCAATGGCATCAAAGTAAATATTGGGCGAAATCCATAACGAAGGAGAGAAAATCATCAAGCGACCAAATGCTTCTGGAAACATCAATCCCGCATAAATACTGATTAATCCACCCAGAGAACTGCCCCCAATTCCCGTAAATTCACGTTCTGGTTTTGTTCTGAAATTTTTATCAACGTAAGGTTTCAAGGTTTTAGCCAAAAACTGAGCGTATTTCCGACCTTGCCCCTTCCCTAATTTTTCATTATTGTAGGGTGAGTATTCTTCAAAACGTTCTTCGCCTCCGTGTGAAATTGCTACCACAATCACGTCCCCATGCTCACGAGCCGACAAAACGGCTAATTGTTTATCAATTTCCCAATTGCCATAATCAGAACCATTACCAAAAAGATTTTGGGCATCTTGGAGGTAAATGACAGGATAATTTTTGGTGAGATTTTCGTAATTGTGAGGCAAGAGAATATAAACAGACCGTTTTCTATCCAACTGAGGAATCGCAAATTGATCCGAAATCAAACGAATTTCGGGCAATAGATTCTCAGAAAGGTTCTCGCCGTCCAATCGCCAATGAGGCACAAAATCACGATAAACGCCATTTCTATTTTTGGCAACACGATTGGGAATTCCATTACCAAATTCATCCAATTCTACTTGATTCCAGCCTCCTTTGGTGTATTTGTACTCAAAAGTATCTGGTAATTTGATATTATCGGGGAACTTCAAAATGTATTTTCCGTCCTCCGTCCTATTTAATCTTAGATCCTCTTTATCAGGCAACCAAGCGTTAAAATTACCCGACAAATATACTGGTCGGTCATCTTCAACTGGTGTGGTCAATTCAAAATGCAATGTATTTTTACTCATCTACGCTTGTGGTTATTTCAGATTACAAAATTACGAAATAATAGAAATAACTCATATAATTCTTCGAAATTATAAAGATTATAAGTCGCAGAACCATTTTTATGTTTTTTTTCATAAAAATTGGATTAATCTCGTAATAAGTTTATCATTTCCCAATCAGGACACCATAATCCTTAGGTATCTCAACGCCCTTAAATCCATTCGTTAATCCATAGAAAATGAGTAAAGTTAGAGCTATTCCGAATGCTAAAATCACCCCTGATTGTTGCTGCAGAGTCAAACCTAAAATGGAAATTTGCATTTTCTTGGCGTGGATGGCGGCAATGTGTCCAAAGAATGAAATGATGGCAAATCCATAATAAGGAACAAAAAATAAATTGAAAGGAAAAGTGTTTAATCCAGCCACACCGAAGTAAAAGTTGGTATCAAGTTTCAAGATGAATCGTCCTCCCAAAACGGCACTCAGATGAATGATGAAGAATAAAGCTAAATACATTCCCGACCAAATATGGAGTTTTTCAAAACGTGAAACTGCCATTTTTCGGTTTACGATAAACAGTTTTATCCCTGAAAATATTTGGATTAAAACTGCACTCAACAAAATGGTTTCAACGAATGTATTTCGATAAAATAATCGAAACACATTCATCAATTCAATGTGTTCTTTGGCTCCCAAAATGCTCCATACGTGATTGAAAAGATGAATTCCAATGAAAATGGTTATTGTTAATCCTGAGAAGTAATGGAGTTTTTTGATTGACATTTTAAGAGATTTCAGTAATGTATCTATCTAATTTTAGCATTATTTACTTACTTACTGACGTTACGCAAAGGAAAGTCCGAAGGACTTAAATATGAATAACCGTATGTGAAACATACGGAAAAGGTCTGGAATTAACCAAACCCTGAAAGGGTTAAATA
>JAYUOX010000074.1:0-17921 GCA_043760595.1 Cytophagales bacterium | reverse complement strand
CAGCCTCACTAACTGGCATTTCTTCGGGAGCAAATTCTTTGAAATTTATCCCCCCAGGAACTGCCATTGGCGATGGGAATTTGATGAATATGATGATTGCCAATCGTGGAGGTTATTTTAGTACTGGAACAACTTATTTGACTCGTCTTCTGAGTGCCAACGTTGCAACTACTCGAAATAATGCTAAAACCAACGAAGACGCTCGCTCGAAATATTACACAATCCAAGGCACAAGCTCAACAACAGAAAGAGGAGTAGCAGCCCAAAAAGCCCCGATGCCTTTGGTAGTTTTTGAAGAAAATTTATTGAACCTTGCCGAGAGTGGCTTACGAACTAAGGGCATCGCCGAAGGTCTGTTACAAATCAATAAATTGAGAGCCTACTTGAATGTTAGAGGCAATGGCTTTGTGCCCCTTGCTGCTACTGATGTTGTGAGATATGACCCTTACGTGGCGGCAGATTTTTTGGTGGGTGGTATCGAAAATAAATCAAATTCAACCCAGGAAAGAGCATTGTTGCGAGAAATCATTGAGGAACGATACGTATCGCTTTATGGTCAAATATTGCCTTTTAATGATTTCAGAAGATTGGCAAAGTCAGATGCAGACGTTCGTCCACCGATTCCTTTCAATACGCCAATCACAACCAAACACCCTGAAAGGTTGATTTATGCTCAAACAGAAATAAATGCAAATCCCTTGATGCCAAAACCAATTCCAGATATTTATCAAGTAACGGAGGTAAATAAATAGTTTTGCGTTCCAGAAATTCGGCATCGAGAATTTATCATTCAAAATCCTTCAAGAAGTAAGAAACTTGAAGGATTTTTTATAAAATGACTTAAAATGAAAGCACTTCTTACCACTATATTCCTCATTCTCTTGTTTCCAAAATTCGGAAAAGCACAAGATGAAAAGCCAGCAGCCATTGAAAGAGCCTGTCCTGCTGTTTTTAATATCAATAAAAATAACAAGATTTATTCTCTGCGTTTTGCCAGCAACCACCCCATCGCAGAACCAAATAAAAAAATTAAGCAATTAGTAATTTATATTCATGGAGCAAGACGCAACGGATTAGATTATTATGAATGGGGAGAAAAAGCCGTCAAAATAGCCAATAGAAATGAGGAAACCTTGTTTATTTCTCCTCAATTTACTTCGGAAAAAGACTTGGAAGACCATAAACATGACCAAAGTCATCTGTTTTGGACCAACAATAATTGGCGAATTGGAGACGAATCAGTTTCCAGTAACAAACGAAAAATGGACGATGCGTTTAGTAGTTTCACTTTGATTGATTCATTGATTGCTCGAATTACTGATAAAACCCTTTTTCCAAAACTTAAAAAAGTCGTTATTATAGGACATTCAGCAGGTGGACAATTTGTGTCTCGGTACGTTGGCATGACACCGATGCCTAATGTTTTGAAAAAATACAGATTTAGCTTTATCGTCATGAATCCATCAAGCTATATGTATTTAGATGAACGCCGACCTTTAAAAACTGGTTCTACCTTGACTTTTATGACCCCAGACACAACTGGTTGTGGCAGTTTCAATGATTATCCAAGAGGGATGAAAAATCTAAATCCCTATGCTTTAAGAACAGGAGCCGAAACCATCAAACAACAGTTTTTGAATCGGAACATTGTTTTTATTCTTGGCGAAAAAGATATCAACCTGAACGATAGTAGTTTAGATAAGTCGTGCGGAGGAAATCTTCAAGGTCGTTTTCGATTAGAACGAGGACAATTTTTTTATGAATACATTAGACTTCTCTCAAATAAAAAGAAAATCCGTCAGATTGATACTGTACCAAATGTTGCCCACGATGGAGACAAAATGGTTAATTCAAAAGCCGCTTTATGGTATTTATTTCGATTTTAACTTCATTGAAATATCTACTTCCACACAAAGTCAAGGGTCTTAGCGGATGCCACACACAACCAAGCAAAGTTTTCGTTTTATCAAAAATATTTACTAAATTGATAATCAACCATTTAAAAACTATCAATCATGCAAAAAAATCATTACACATCAATCCTCGGGCAGTTTGCCTATGTACTCGTAGCAGGTACATCGCTGTTATTTTTTCCTAATTTTTTGTTAGGAATATTTGGTTTAGAACCCGCCCACGAAATCTGGATTCGGGTTTTGGGAATGTTAGTACTGGCATTGTCGTTTTACTATTATGCCATGTACAAAGATGGAGGAAGAGAGGTTATCCGTGCAACGGTTCAGGGGCGACTATTCTTCTGTGCGGGCTTAGTAGCTTTTGTAATCTTGGGAATGGTAAAACCTGTTTTATTGGGCTTTGCAGTGGCAGAAACTGGACTGGCGTTGTGGACTCTTTCTGAAATTAGGAAAAATTAAAGTAGCAAAGGAACAGAGTAGCGAAGTAGCAAAGAGTGTAGGAATTACCACCACTTTGTTCCTTCGTTCCTCTGTTCCTTTGTCCCTCCTTATTCAGAAAGTAAAAAACTAATCGGCAAGGTAAATTTCACTGAAACCGCTCTACCTGACTGTCTGCCTGGCGACCAATGGGGCATCAATTTTACGACTCTTTGGGCTTCTTCATCACAGCCAAAACCGATGCCTTTCAACACGTCCACATTACGGATTGCCCCGTCTTGACCAACCACAAACTGCATATAGACCTTTCCGCCAACGCCCGCATTAGAGGCAGGCGTAGGATAGCGAAGGTTTTTTTGTAGAAATCTGATTAAGGCGTTCATTCCTCCTGCAAATTCTGGGTTTTGTTCTACGGACAAAAAAACTTGGTCTTTTTCTTCTATTTTTATGGCAACAGGCATTTCTGGTTCAGTACCTTTTACGGCGTCGGGGTCGCCTACGGGAATTTCCATTACTTCGCCTTCTTGATTTTTATCTCCAATTTTTGCATCTGTTGTATTCAGTAAATCTTGGTCAGGAATCGGTGGTATTTCTTCGTCTGTATCGACAATTTCAAAATTACTAAAATCAATCATTTTTACTTTCACTTCTTCAACTTTTGGAGGAGGAGGAGTAACTGGTTCGATAGGTTTTACTTCGTCCAATGGAGGTTCAATAATATCTATCACATCAGCAATCACTACTATCTGCTCTCTATCATCCACCTTCGCCCAAAGCATCGGTGTAACGACAGCCAATCCAAAAATACTAATGCCAATCAAAAGGGATTTTTTGATAACATTCTGATAATCAATTCGTAACGAATACGCTCCGTAACTTTTGTTACGATTCTGAAAGACGATGTCCTCCAAGGTTGCGGGTACTTCTTGGTGATTTTGCATGATTGTTTATTATTTAAGATGAAACTAATTTTTTAGTTGATTTGATTTTTAAAAAACCCCACAGGTAGGGTGGGGGAGAAAAGTATGACAGGTTTTAACCTGTCTTTTGAGAACGATTAACAGGTTGGAAACCTATCATACTTCATTTCTTTTTCAAAGTAATCACAATCGCACCTTCTCTGGCATCCTCTCCGTATCTCATTACAGCATTTTCACCTTTATAAACATCCAATTTTTCAATATCTTTTGGGTCAATTCCTTTCAATTCAATTTCAGTTACCCTTTTCCCTTCCATCATATAAATTAGATTTTTTGAGTTGATGAAACCTGATTTTGAGTTATCGGTAATGACAATGTTGTTGCTATTGATGATTGTTCCGTCCTGAGATTTGAACTCCATCACCGCAGGTAATTTTGGAAATTCCTCTTTATCATTTTTATTGATTTTTACCTTTGATTCTCCATCTAACATAAAGTTAATTGGAACAGTAAAACGGCTTTTCACATCTTTTCCACCGTGTTTCCCAGGATTCCACTTGGCTAATTTTAAGACTCTGAGTGCCTCGTTGTCCAAATCATTATCACCAGTAGATTTTAAAACACTAAATTCATTAGCTGAACCGTCAGGATTTACAATAAACTGTGCATAGACTTTTCCTTTATGATTAGCCCTTTGTGCAGTAGCTGGATATTTGATATTTTGTTGTAAAAACTTACTAAATTCTCCCATACCGCCTGGATATTCAGCTTGTTGTTCTACGGCAGTGTAAACAGTATCTTGTTCAACCACTTGACTCGCCCGCACCTCATCCACCAACGCAGGGCTAATAATCAAAGCCTCCGATAAGTCTAAATTCTCATCAGATATAACTGATTTAGAAGGCTTTACAATAATTTCTGCCAAATTTTCCTCAGCAAATTCCTCTACTTTTTCTTCAATTTTGGCTAATTGTTTGCTCGCCAAAGTGGCAGATGATACCACAATCATCAACATAAAAAGCGGAGCGATTAAGCCATATTTCATCATGGCAGTTTGGTTTGAACGTTCTTTTTGTAACATTTTTATCCGTAGTTTTAGTAACGATTGATTGAAAAAATTATTAGTCAGCGGAATGGCTTGCACTCCGAATTGTTCTTGAAAAAGCAAGAGGGCATAATCGGCTTTTGAGGCTTCGTTACGACTCGCTACTTCGTCGGCAATGAACTCGTGAATGTGTTTGATTGAACTTTTATAGAGATACACCACAGGATTAAACCAGTTGAAAATCGCAATTAATTCAAACAGCATCACATCGGCAGAATGTAGCTGACGAATATGCACAAATTCGTGCTTCATTATGGTAGAACGATTCTTTAATTCCTTACTCACAAACAACACATTAAAAAACGAAAAGGCTTGTGTAGTATCTTTCTGAACGATTTTACGCTTCATCATTTTACCCAAGAAAACTAAATTTCCTCCAAAACGAGCAATGCCAATCAAGATTCCTACGATGTAGAAAACCGCCATAAAATCCCCTAACGTGAGCGTATGAGCCTGTTCGGATGCTTTTAAGTAGAACACCTGCGGGTCGTAAAGCGTGGTGATAGTTTGGGAAATTTGTTCGGTAACAAACCAGCCCCGCACCCATTCCGACTGCATCAGCGGAATAAAAAATGCCAACGCCGCCGATGCCACCAAGTAGCCCCGATTGAGGTTAAAAAAGGTTTCAGTACGCAAAAGCATACGATAAAAACCATAAAACAGAATCAAATAAAGATTCACTTGGAGGAGATAGTTGAGCCAGTTCATGTTTTCGATGTTTGGTTTTTGATGTTCGGTTTTCGATGTTTGTTATTCGGTTTTTGATGTTTAGATTTCGTTATACGCTACCCGAACATCGAACAACAATTATCGAACATCGATTAACAGTTTTTTATCTTCGGAAGTTATCCCCACAATCGCATAGCGTCTATTATTCGTAATCGTCATTTCGTCTAATAAATCGACCATGTTACGGTATTTTGCTTTGTCGGTTGATTTGATTACTACCGTGAACATATCGCCAATTTTACGTTTATAATCAAACAAAACCTGACGAATGCCATTGTCCGAAAAATCGGTTGTGTGTACTTCTGGGTTACATTCTCCTTGATAATAATGCACTTTATTGTCAGCATCTATGACAACATTCAAAGATTCTGAGCAACGTACAATTGAAGTACCACCATCATCAGTTTTATCAGGCATATTCAGTTGCATGGTTACGGGCTTCATCAGCGAAGTCGTGAGCATAAAAAAAGTAATTAACAGAAAGCCCAAATCCACCATCGGAGTCATGTCAATTTTAGTTGATAGCTTGTGGCTACGGGATTTTTTGCCTTTTGGGGCTTGGTCGGATGCAGATATTTCAGCCATGTTTTCGATGTTTGTTTCGGGCGGCGTTCCGCATTGTTGTTCGATTTTCGGGAAAAATAAAAATTTTGTAAAATTTGGGTGTAGAACTATTTGTATTATTGGTTTTCGTACTCAGTAATTTTATTAATTGACATAGAATAATTTTATTTTTTCTAAAATAAAGACAATTTTAGATATTAATACCCCTATTCATCGACATTATTTAGACAGATTAAGGTTAAGCATCTCCGATGCTGCTGACATGGCTTTTTGTACTTTCTACAAAGGTTATACTTCTCCGAAGTAGTGAAATAATAATTACTTCGGAGAAGTATAACCTTTGTAGAATGGCAAAATAGAAGTCCAAATAGCATCGGAGATGCTTAACCTTTAACTTTGTTTCGCAACCTTAGTATTTTATGTTTAGATGCAAAAGATAACGCCATTCCATATCAATTCTCAAATTATTTTTGAGTTGATTATAAAACTATGAACTTCGTTCACTTACCCCTAAAACCCAATCCCTACTTCTCCTCTTCTTTCATTTTATTAATCATCGCCAAAATCTCATCGGCATCTTTCACGTCAATTTTTCCTTTTTTCGAGAAGAAAGAAAACAGACTTGAAAACGAATTTTCAAAATATCCTTCTACCAATTTCTCCGTAGCGAAAGAACTGTAATTATCCTTACTTACAATCGGAAAATACTCGTGTGATTTTCCGTAGGAATTATGGCTGACGAATCCTTTTTCCTGCAAAATCCGAATAATGGTCGAAACCGTATTGTAGGCAGGTTTTGGTTCGGGCAATTCGTCTAAAACATCTTTAACGAATCCTTTTTCTATCGTCCAAAGTACCTGCATAATTTGCTCTTCGGCTTTGGTTAGTTCTCTTTCTGGTTGCATGATTTTTATTGTATTTTGATACCTTTTAATATTGTTTATCAAATATAAAACTAATTATTTAGTTTACAAACTATTTTCTTAGTTTTTTGTAAAAATATTTTTTGAAGGCATAAAAAAAGCCCTGCAAAACTTGCAGGGCTTTTTTTAATATTGATAAGATTATTTTGAACCACCACCGATTGTGAAACCAAGTTTAAGTGCCAAAAAGTTACTATCTTTCACTAAATTATATTCAGCAGCAACACGGAAATGCCCTAATTGAACACCTACACGTGGAGCAAATCCGAAGTTAGAACCACCCGTTGCTGTTTGACCACCAATAGAAACAGAACCTCCTGAATAAATACCAGCGGCTAAACCTGCAAATGGTCTAACTGTGCTTTCGCCCAAATAATATTCTCCTACCAATGAGTAGTTACCAAATCCACTGATACTTGCACCAGCTATATCTGTCGAGAAAATCGAAGTTCCTAACTGAATACCAACTGCAATATTGTCAGTGAGGTTGTACTTTGGTTCAATTGACATTGTAAGTCCTCCATTCAAGCCTGCTCCCGATGGACTTGCATAACCTCCCATAACATCTACTTTAAATGCTCTATAACTTTCAGCTTGTGCAGAAGCAACTGCATTGATTGCAAAAACAGTGATTAATGTTAATAATAATTTTTTCATTGTGAATTTATTAAAGTTTAAACTAATGATGAATCATCTACGAAATTCATAGATTATCAAAACTAATATGCTTCTTTTTCATTCACTATTGTACTTTAATCAAATGTATATTCGTATTTATTAAACGGTAAATTACTCAATGATTTTCTTAATAAAAATATCAAAAACTTCAATCAGAATCAGGATAATCACAATCCATTCTAAGCGAGTTGATTCTCGATTTTGGAGTAAATCTGTGAAGAGACGGAGGTTATCTTGGACGATTTTGAGTTTGTAATCAATGTCTTGATAACGCATTTTGAGGTCAAAGGTTTTCTTTAAACCCTTGTCAATTCGCTCTAAATGCTCATTTTCCCAAACAATATCGGGGGCATCAAAAATATAGAGGTTATCAATAATACTGTTTTTGATGTTGATAGTTCTGCCGATAAATTTCAATAAATCTTTCTTGGAATATTTGAACGTCCCCGTTTTTTCGAGTTCATCCGTAATCTTGTGGGAATCTTTGAAAATTTCCAAAGTCAAATCTTCGTAGTGGTCTAAGGCAACGGATTGACCAATATTCAACATCACAATCCTGATGGTATCGTCGGTGATTTCGGAGACGGTGATGGAGTCATAATTTAACACAACCGATACTGAAGGGTCAGTTTGGAGGTCGAAATGTTCTTCATATTTCTCTTCGACTTCATCTTCAATATAGCCTTTCACAAATTTCAGAAATTCACTTTTTTCTAAATCTGAGAAACTCGCAAATACCACGATTCCGTAACTCAACAGATAGCAATATTTGTCTTCGTCTTGTTTATAAAAAAGTTCAGAACTATTGAATATCAGCGGTTGGCTGGCGTATTCATTTCTGAATTTCTTTAAATTGATGACTTCCGATATTTGGTAGGCTTCTATTTTCATTTTTTAGCTTTGAGTTGTGAGCTTTGAGCCATGAGTTTAACAAGGTAAAAGGAAGAGGGAAGGGTGAAAAGAGATGAAAAATGGTAAAAAAAGGTAAAAATTTGGAAACAACTTTTTTGAAAATCTACTTTTTTTAGCTCATAGCCCATAGCTCATAGCTCAGAAACTACTCCCTCACCTGCCCATCCCCCGTAACAATCCATTTTTCAGTTACTAATTTTTCCAGAGCAAAAGGTCCTCTTGCGTGAAGTTTTTGGGTTGAAATTCCGATTTCAGCTCCGAGTCCAAACTGTCCACCGTCTGTGAAACGGGTTGAAGCATTGGTATAAACTGCCGCCGCATCAATTTCTTGGATGAATCTATCGCAATATTCCTGATTTTGAGAAATAATCGCCTCTGAATGTCGAGATGAATATTTATTGATATGATTGACGGCTTCTGAAAATCCTGAGACTACTTTTATGGAACATTTATAATCCAAAAATTCTCTACCAAAATCATCCTGTGAGGCTTTTTGGAGATGTGGGTAATTGATTTCTGAGAATATTTTATGTGAAATTTCATCGGCAAAAATCTCTACATTCCATTGTAAAAAACCATTGTAAAGCATCGGTAAAAAGGCTTCGGCAATGGCTTCATCCACGACCACAGTATCCAAGGAATTACAAACTGATGGGCGTGAAACTTTGGCATTTACCACAATATCCGTCGCTTTTTGGAGGTCGGCACTTGCCTCTATGTAGGTATGGCATACGCCCGCACCCGTCTCAATCGTGGGAACGAGTGAATGTTTACGCACAAATTGTATCAAAGATTCTGAACCCCGTGGAATGATTAAATCAACGTAACGAGTGGCGGTCAAAAGTTCCTTTACCAGTTCACGGTCAGGTGGGAGCAGGGTGATACAATGGGTATCAACGCCAAATTCACGAAGGACATTGTGAATCAGATTTACTAAAAAAGAATTGGTATCAAAAGCATCAGAACCGCCTCTTAAAACTACGGCATTTCCAGAACGTAAACACAGGGCGGTAACATCAACCGTAACATTGGGGCGGGCTTCGTAAATGACTCCCACAACGCCCATTGGGACAGCTATCTTTTTGATTTTTAGACCGTTATCTAATTTACGTTCTAAAATAATTTGCCCAGATGGGTCAGTCAGATTGGCTACTTCCCGCATACTTTCGGCTAAATCTTGGATGCGAGTTTCGGTTAATTTTAGGCGGTCATATTTGGGGTCATTCAAGTCCATACGAAGTAAATCTTTCTGATTTTCAGTGATGATTTTCTCCGTATTTTCTACAAGTATTTCAGCCAAACGATTGAGGATTCCTTTCTTTTGGGCATCATTGAGTCGTCGGACTTCGGCAGCAGCGGCGTGTGTTTTTTCTAAAAGCGGTACGATTGTTTTAGGAAGTGCTAAGGTTTTCAATTCCATGTTGGGAGATTTTCATGTAATTTCATAGTAAAGGTAGTGAAAAACTATTTCGGTTCTACTATGATTTGTACGGGAACTAACGTCGTGGAGGTTCAAAACCTCCACGACGTTGATAGTTGAATATTCTTTTGCATAAATTGCAGCAAAAAACTACTTCTTCATCATCCTCATACTTTCGATGTGAGTGTTATCTAATTGATAATCAATCAAATACATTCCAGAAGACAGGTTTTCGCTGTTTAATTTTACTTGATAAGTTCTAATATTTTTATCTTCATCCAAGACGGTTTTAATTAATTTTCCTGTAAAATCATAGACATTAATTTTGACTCGTCCTTTTTTCAAAACATCATATTCAATGGTTGTTTCGGATTCTGTTGGATTTGGGAAAACTCTTAATGGAAATTTATTGGTAACTTCTTCTTCATTGGCAAGTGGCTGACCGAATATTTTTAATTGGGAATCTAACCAAGTGGTTCGTTGACGAATCCAGTCTTTCATCCAATTAGTTTCGTCCTGATAAGTTACTCCTACGTAATAATTTGGCCATACATATTTGCCCAAAACCCCTGTCCATCTTTGATTATTTCTTTCCATGGTGGGTTGCAATACTTTGGCGGTTGAATCCATCCAGTTGTTGATTCTGTCGGGGCTTAGTACTGTTTTGCGTAAAACTTCCCAACGTTTTGAAGCCTTGTACCTAAAAGTTGAGTCAGCCGAAAGGCGTTCCCACCAATTTGGGGAGAGGAAAGTATCACCTTTGGGAATGGATATACCATTGACTTTGTATTGCCAGCCCGTTGGTTTGTAGCCGTCATAATAATCAGCATTACCAAAGGCTAAATTATAATCCCAAGCGGGACCCATTTTTAGTTTGCCGCCTTTTGAGTCTTTATCTTTATAGAAATACGTACTGAGACGGTAACCATCCACATTTTTGGTAAATTCGGTTATCAAAAAATAGTCCACGAAAGTGTCTAAATCAACCATATCACGCCATTTTGCTTTGGGACTTAGATAATCTGAGCCTTTTAATGACGTTTCAAATTCGGTAACATAATTTTTGATATAATTAAATTGAGCATCTGTAATGTCCGTAATTTTTGGGTATTCGATCTGAATGGGAACATTATAATTTAATCCATTGACAGTCAGGGTGGTATTCCAAGTTTTAGATTTTGAACCTTCGGTTTTATCTATTTTCAAAATATATCCGCCCGTTACGTCATCGCCTGTGTTATCGGTAATTTTTAGGGATGACACATCGACTCTATTTTTATCTCTTTTGACTTTTTCCATCAAAATATACAACCCTTCGTATTTGTCATTTACCATCATTTCGCAGTAACGATAACGAGTGGCATAACGTCCCATGCGAGTAGCAAGGTCATAGGCGAGTACATCACGCATGAGGGTTTTGTCGTTGTAGGTAGCATTCAAAACCCAGTCGGATTCTTCGGGCATTCCCAAGAGGGCAACTTTACGGCTTTTTTCGGTAGAATCTACCCATAGTTCAAATCCGTAGGGTTTTTTAGGGAATAATTGTTGAGACGTTGAGCCTCTAAATTCTATTCCAGTTTTACCTAAATATCCTGTTGGTTTGTCAGTAACGTTGTTTATTTTACCAACACCGTTATAAATCACTTCCATATCCGCCAATATTTTGGGTTCATTGACAATGGACTTTCCATTGGTTTTGATTTTGATAATGGGAAGATTGGAAGAGATTAAATTGACAGATTGTCCTTGGATTGAGGAAATCTGGATAGTTAGTACAATGATAAAAGCAAAGATTGATTTCATGAGATTGTGTGAAAATAATTGTAAAAAAACGCCTTCGTTTGAGGCAAAGACGTTGGTTGAAAAGCATAGTTTCTAAAAATCATATCCCAGCGTAACATACGAAATTGGGGATTTGATTTCTTTATTTTCCCAACCCCAACCAATGTCATATTTTACGTAATAACCTAAGAGTGAGGTTCTTGCACCAAAACCATAACCCACTAAAAATGGATTTCGGAAGTCGGTAACAGTTGCTCGGAAGGGAGATAATCCACCACCAATTATGCTCGTATTAAAGCCATTTTTACGGGCAAAAGGTCCAACGCCCGTCCATGCCGTTCCTACATCAGTAAATGTTGTGAACAATAAATTTTTAAAAAAATTGCTATAAATAGGTCTATCATAAAGATATTTAGCAACTGGAAATCTTAATTCTATATTCATTGCCAAATGACTAACGCCTGATAATTTATTTACATTAAAACCTCTCAACGGTGTGGCATAGTCCAAGAAGAAAATATCTTTATTATCGACTATTCCAGAATTAAAGGCATTATTGTTATCGGGGCGAGATTCGTATTGGCATTCCAACCAGTTGTCCATACCTCCCATAATGGTTTGTTTGGGGGCATTTCCGAAAGAATGACCACCCGAAATACGACTTGCCAAAATTATACCTTTCCCAAAACGCAGGTAATGGCGTAAGTCGGCATAGATACGATTGAAACCATCCTGCGAATTATTGAGTCCTGTATTGTGTTCCAATCTTACTCTGAGGCGTGTACCTTCCAGCTGATTGATACCGTGGCTGATGGTATTGTCATAGATTAACTCTGCCCTGCCACCTACATAATCAGAATAACCATCGGGTTCTGCTTGACTTTGTCTATTAATACTCAAATCCAAAAAACGGTTGGTTATATATGAAGGCGAAAACGTAACCCGAGTATTGGTATTAATAGGGTACGAAGCAGAAAGCGTAAGTTTATTAAAACGGTATTTTTTGGGAGTGCCTTGCTCATTGTCTTCTGAAACGGTACGTCTGTCAAACCTTACACTATAATCTATCCGTTTTGCTAAGTAGGAATACTGTCCCCATAAGTCGGTATTTTTTAGATTTGGTGTAATAAAAACGCCTCCTTGCAAATGATGATTTTCTAATAAATCATTCATATTGATTGTACCTTTCAATCCAAAACCACGCTGAGGGAGGGGGTCCACCACAAAATCAAGGTCAGTATTATTTACTACAAACGGATTATTATACTCAACGGGTCCTCTGATTTTGATATTTTCTTTACGACTTTGTTTCAAAGAAATAATTTTTTCAACCTTATTTTTCTTATCATTTTTAGGATTATTTGCCTGACTATCAGCGGATTTTTTGATGTATGTTCCAGAATCAAATTGATAATTATCAGTATCGACTTCGCCAGGTTCTAAGATGATATTAGATTTTTTAATCGCAATTTCAGGCGTAGGCGTTGTGATAGAATTGTCTTTTTTGAGAGAATCTTTGGGCGTATTAGTTGTTTGAATAATTCCAAATAGTTTCACGTTCCTACCCGTATATAAAAGATTGTTTTTTACACTAAAATCGGCTTTTTGTTTGAAAGCAACAATTTCAGAACTTCCTTCTAACATTCTGAAAACCAATCCATTAGTATTTGTAGAAAAATCAAAATCTTGAATATCACTCTTTGAATTACCAACTTGCACAATCAAAGAATCATTGGCAATGAGTCGGTAAATATTACGAATCCCTTTCTCGTCACTCAGAAAATAAACCGTACTTCCATCTGCTATCACAGGGTTTGAGATAGACCCCATGTTATCCACTAAACGTTTTGCGGTTTCTTGCTTGGGTTTACCTTCGTGGAGGAAAAGGTTAAATTTATTAGTTAGTGTTTTGTAAGAGCCTTTGTCAATGTCTAATGAATCTTTTAGGCGGTTTGACGTAAAAATAACCTTACCCGCCGAACCCACAAATCTTGGGCTGAGGTCGTCATAAAGGTCGTTGGTTAATTGGGTTATTCGTCCACGGGCAACGTCATACGTAAACAAATCATTCTGACCTTTACTGATGGCACTCAATACAAGCGAAGAACCATTGTCAGAAATATCAAAATCTTGTACTTGGTCAAAATCCTTTAAAAACTTGCGTGAAGCAAATTTTCCCGTTAAATCTTTTTCGGTAATATCATTATAAATATTCAGAATAATATTTCCTTGATTTTCATAAATAACTGCCAAAGTCCCACCTTTTGTCCAGGATAGGAGGGGAGTATTATTGTCGATAGATTGGTTGAGGGTCTTATAGCCCGAAGTCAGAAGCGTTACGGTATTTTTAGTTTTTAAATCCATTACCTCAACCGAAGAACGTCCTAACTCATTTTTTGAATAGGCTAAAAACGCTCCATCTGGGCTAATTTTGAATTTATTGACTCTGTCGGTGCTGTTAAATTTTGTCTCTTTTACCTTAAAATCATACGCAGGATTAGCATAACCCGTATTGACACCGTCCGCCATTGAGGTATAATATTCCCGCCACTCTTTCATAAATTTGCTGAATGGCATTCCGATAGTGCTTGAAATAGAGGTTTGTTCATTACGGATGATTCGGGTGAGATTCAAAATATTTGAGATGTTATCTTTACCGTATTTTTCGGCAATATAATTCCAGATAGATTGTCCCACAAAAGCGGATTCTTTTCCATTGGTTTGGCTTGGTTTTTTTAATTCTTTTCTCGAAATAGCATCACGCATATATGAATCCATTTCTGTACTCCAACCTTCTGAAATATAGGCAGTTATACCATTCATAAACCAGTCTGGCACACTCAATAAAAGGGAGTTTTGGAGGGATTCTTTGATGCTTCCTCCGTACAGCATATCATGCACGAACACATGGGATATTTCGTGAATAAGGTCTTTTTTGAAAGAAATAGAATTACCAGAATAAGCAATTTCAATCCGAGATTTGGCGAGATTTTCTTCTTTGATTTCACGCTCACTCGACAGATTCAATCCTACATTACTTTGATTGAGGTCTTGGGTAGAAGTATAAACAAAGATTTTGGTACGACTAAAAGGAGAATATCCCAAAATCTCAGTAACTCTATCAAAGTCGGATTCCGCCAACTGAGCCGCCAAAGTTGCGGTCTGTTGTCCACCTTCATAAAAATAAACCTCAAAGTTCTGAGAAGTCAATACCTGCCATTTGAAGGGACGGTATTGAATCCTATTTTTCCCAAAAGGTTCTTGGGTAGGAAAAAAATTCTGAGCCTCCGAATAATAAGAGGTTAGGAGGATTAATATGATTGGTAATAGTTTTTTCATGTGCGTAATATCAAGGTATTAGGGGACAGGTTTTTGTGTGATTTGTTTGGCGTTTTCTAACACCTAATACCTAACACCTAAAACCTATTCAACCCCTAAATATAACGAAGCAAAACGATTTATATTGACTTCTGGATGAAGTTCTTTTTGATAGACTAAAAAATCAACAAATTGTCTGGCAAAATAGGGAGCAAGTGAGACTCCCTTTGAGCCTAAACCGTTAAAAATACCAATATTTTTAAGTTCAGGGTGCATCCCAATAAAAGGGCGGCGGTCTTTGGTGGCAGGACGAATACCAGCCTGATGAGACAATATTGTCATCGAAGGTTTCATGAGTTTTTGATATTTTTCTATCAAATTATCTTTACCTTTTTCGGTAGGAATATCATCCAATTCATCCCAAGTATAAGTTGCCCCGAGGCGATACTGATTATTTTCTAAGGGAATTACAAATACGCCCTGATTGATAATCTCTTGAATATCAGGGATTTGGATTTCAATATTTAAGATTTCGCCTTTTACAGGATTGAAGGGGAGGTAATTGAAATAGGAATTTTTTGTTGCTTCAAAGCCTTGGCAGTAGATGATTATAGAAGCCCTCTCCGCCCCCGAAGGGAGAACATTCTTGTCTGATTTGGAGTCCGATTTTAACTCCCCCTTCGGGGGCTGGGGCGACCGACGCTTCGGGGCTATTCCCAACTTTTCAAAATACTCCCTAAAAGCCGCCAACATCACCTTCAAATCCACCCAACCCGTATGACTGATAGCGATTCCCCCGAGGGTGCTATTTACGATTTCTTTTCTATAAATATTCTCAAATTCTGCTGTGGCAAAATCCGAAAAATCATCGGCTACGTGGTCGCTTTTAAAGAATTTTTGCGTTGCTACATCTCGAAAAGGATGAAAAATGGGAATGGGATGAAAGAATTTTGCGTTCAAATCTGTCTCTAATTTTGGATAAAATTCCTCTAAAAAAGGGAATATTTTATCTGCTAACCATGTTTTTACCAACCGTTTACCCGTTACAGGATTATAAATCCCAGCCGCAATTTTGGAAGAAGAAGGAATGTCGGGAGCATTATAAATCTGGACATTCTGTCCTTCTTGTATGAGCATATATGCAAGTAAAGACCCAGCAAGTCCCTGCCCGATGATGATGTAGTTTTTACTGTTAATATCCATAAATTTTATTTTCAATTTTCACAAAATAGACAATCCAGCATCCAAATAAGTAGTAATTAGTAAATAGATATTGGTGGGGTTTGTGTAATAGGTCCAAAGTATTGAGAGGCAAATAAAATTCCAAATAAATTAATTTTAGCCAGATTTTATTCTGAATAGCTACTTTGAAATTATTATTTCAGAATAAAATTTGGCTAATTATTCTTAGGGCTCAATACTTAGGACTTATTATACAACCCTTACTCAAACAAAATAAAAACGTTGTTTAAGTTGTGGTAAGTATTCGTTTAAATTTTATAAGCATCTGATAATCAATCGTTTGGAGTACTAATAATCATAATCCAACCCCAAAATACTTCTCAACTCATGCAAAGCGGGATTTTTATCTGCCAAAAACTTGAATTTATCGGCTTGGGTATAAATTAGGGTCGTTTGCTCTTGTTCAGAAACGACTACTTCTAAATGGATGGTTGAGTTTTGTAATTCCTTTCTCAGAAAATTCAAAACCTCCGTCCGTAAAGTAGTCGTTAGGAGGTCAATTTGAATCTCGTTATCTACTTCCAAATGAATGGTTGTACCATTTAAAGTAAATTTTCTATTCAAAATTACATACTCACTAAACCTTCTTCGTTTTTCTAAATCCTTGATTAAACTATCCCAGACTGGTTGCAATTCTATAATCGTAAAAACCTTATTCTGCTGAATCGCAGGCTCTTGCACCTGCGAAACGGCTTGGGTTACTTGTTGAACCAAGGGTTTTCCAATCGAAACCGTACTCCTCAATTTACCCATTGAGGAATTAGTTATTAGAGATTTGTTATTAGTTATTGGTGTATTAGTTATTGGTGTATCAGTTTCTGGTTTATTAGTTACTGGCAATTCGTTATCTGTTGCAATTGGTTTACTGTTAACTGATAACTGTTCACTGGTAACTGCAACTACTTTCCCCCGCCGTCGCCCTCCGTGGCGGGTAATGTGGCTAAGTTCAAGACGTTGGCGATATTTGCCAATTTTAACAGACAGATTTCTATGTGCAGTTTTTGATTTTTGGCAGCTTTATAATTCAAATCACAAGATGCTCCAATGCTCAAAGCCGATACCAAAAATGAATAAGGTGCCGCCGCTGATTGTTCCAAATATTTCTTCTGAACCGACTCCGAAACCTGTAATAATCTAACCGTTACGGGGTCTTTGCAAACCAAAATATTTCTAAAATGCTCTAATAATCCAACGATAAATTGATGTCCGTCAAAGCCTTTTTTCAAGATTTCGTCAAATAACAAAAACGAGTCCGAAACCTTAGAATTTAACAGAGCATCCGTTATTTTGAAGTAATAGTCATAATCCAGAATATGCAGATTATCAAGCACTTCGGCGTATTTCAAAACATTATCTTTGGAGAAAGTAACGTTCAAATCGAACATCGAAAGGGCATCACGAAGACCTCCATCCGCCTTTTGGGCAATCAATTCCAAAGCCTCCAAATCCGCAATGATGCCTTCCTTTTCCGCAATTTGCGACAAATGTTGAGTCATGTCGTTTATTTGAATTCGATTAAAATCAAATATCTGACAGCGGGACAGAATCGTAGGAAGAATTTTGTGTTTTTCAGTAGTTGCCAAAATGAAAATGGCGTAAGAAGGAGGTTCTTCCAAGGTCTTCAAAAAAGCATTGAAAGCACTCGTTGAGAGCATATGAACCTCATCAATGATATAAATTTTGTACTTACCCGACTGCGGAGGATACCGCACTTGGTCAATCAAATTTCGAATATCATCAACCGAGTTATTGGAAGCCGCATCTAATTCGTGAATATTGAAAGAAGCATTATTCTGAAACGAAGTACACGAATCGCACTTTCCACAGGCTTCCGCCTCTTGGGTGAGGTTTTCGCAGTTGATGGTTTTGGCTAAAATCCTTGCACAAGTGGTTTTTCCAACGCCCCGTGGACCACAAAACAAAAAAGCTTGGGCTAAATGATTGGTACGAATAGCATTTTTAAGGGTCGTGGTTATA
>JAYUOX010000073.1:0-17970 GCA_043760595.1 Cytophagales bacterium | reverse complement strand
ATTTTTCTTCTTCACGAAGAGTTCCAAAAGCCACTTGATAAAATCAGAGTTGATAGACTAACCAGACACTTATACGACCTTGAAAAATTGATGGATACGGAGTTTGCCACGAAAGCCTTAACTGATTCAAAACTCTACCAAGACATTGTTGCTCATCGGAAATTATATACCTCCATTCGAGGCGTTGATTATGACAATCATAGTCCTCAGAAAATCAATCCACTCCCACCCGCAGGAATCATTGACAAATGGGAGAAGGATTATGTTATCATGCAAAAAAATATGATTTATGGAGAAAAGCTATCATTTTCAGAACTGATAGAGCGTGTGAAAGAATTGAAGGGTAGGTTGAATAATTTATGATATAGGTCAAGGAAATAATTGCGTTAGATTGAAAATATCAAAAGTGCAGCAAAATGCACTTTTAACCATTATTAGTATCATTTTCAAACCCATTTAATCATTTTATGCAATATAATGCACAATTGAATAAGCTGAATTTAGGCAAACAAATTAAGGATAGACGTAAAATTCTAAAAATTCGACAAGAAGATTTGGCTGAAATATCAGAAGTTGCCCTTCGTACTGTTGTGTCTGTTGAACGTGGTGAAGGTAATCCGTCATTGGAAACCTTGTTGAAATTGGCTGATGTTTTAGGAATGGAATTACAACTCAACCTGAAATTACTATAAAATGAAACAATCAGACGTATGATTATATACCCGATAAGGTATAAATTCAACAAATAACCTACAATTATACCTTTTCAGGTATAAAATTCAATGATATGAAAATAGCAGCATTTGTTAAGGCAAAGAGGAAAAATTTAGGATTAACTCAAATAATTCTGGCAGAAAAAGCAGGAGTTGGATTAAGGTTCGTCCGAGATTTAGAACAAGAAAAAACAACGTTACGACTTGATAAGGTAAATCAAGTGTTGGATTTGTTTGGCAGTGAGGTTGGCGTGATTAGGAAGGTGTACGATTTAGACTAAATGCTTTATCTATCCCTTGGTTCTCCTATTCATTTCACCTTTAATATTCTGTGGCTCAATGATTTCTAAATCTTCTGATAATTCCATGAACTTGCCCAGTATTTCATTATTGGAAATTAAACTTTGACCAAGAAAAACATATCATCCATTCTTAATAAATTCAGTAAATATAAAATTTACTTTTTAGCATTTAGCTTGTAGATTTTGTGGATATTTGGGAGAAATACATTTAAAATTTATAATAGTCTGTTCATACAGATACATCAATCTATGGCTCATCTTAACTTTTTTGGAATAGATAATTTCAAGGTATTCAAAGACTTAAACCGCTTTGAACTCAAACCTATTACTGTGCTTGTAGGTACAAATAGTAGTGGAAAAAGTAGTTTGTCGAAAGGGATTCTTGCTTTAAAATCTTCTTTTGAAAAAATTAAATATCAATACCAGCACAATGGAAAAAAAGAATTTATTCAGATGGGAGAAATTGAAAAATTATTTTTTCAGTCAGACTTAAACTTAGGTAACTTTTCTACTTGTATAAACAATAAGTCGAATAGACCCAATATGACATTTGAATTTCCTATGAAATTTGGCTTAGGAGCTATTCAAGACATATTTTTGATACGTTTTGTCTATCAAAAAAGTGATAACACTTTACAAAATGGGGTACTCAAAGAAATAGTTATTATACACTTAGATACAAATACAGAAATACTACATTATGGAAGTGCTGAAGACGGGAGTTTAAAAATCAACTTCTCTTTTTTAAAAATTAAGTTAGATGAAGCATGGGGAAAAACTAATGAGGTTCATACTATTTCAAGGCAGATAATAGAACTATTAAAAAACTATAGAGGACCAAAATATAATAAAGAATTACCCGAAGAAATTAAAACTCAAATTAAAGAATTAGAAAATAGCCAAAAAGTAATTTATACTGATTATGATTTAGTGCTAACAGTTTATGAAAATCAAGAAGGGAATTATGTTTTACATGAAAGAGAAGAAGGAATTAATTTAGATTTTTTAGAAAAATATTTACCCAACTTACCCTTATTTAAGTTCCCATTTCCTTTTACAGAAGAAGATTTGAAAAATATTCAGGAAAAATCTAATATAAGTGATGAAGACTTTGAATCGTTATTAAGTATCAGTCAAAATAGTTTGGCTCAATTATCATCAAACAATATGGACGTAAATAAATATATTGAACGCTCATTACTTGAATGTTTAGATAACAATATTTTCAAGCTAACCGACCCTTTTGGACTGGATTTAGCTTCCTTATTGTATAATTTTTTGCTCGACCCTCATAGAATAGCAGGTCGAGATTTAATTGTAAATACCTTTGTAAATAAAGAACCTCTAATCAAACAAGTTACAGACTATTTTGATTTGAATGAAGGGTTAGCCTCTAACAGAGACTTATCTGACTTATTTGACGGCTATCCAGTACCTTTAAGAGAAAAGAAACCTTTGCTTTATGTAAATGATATTTTTGATACCGATAATTTCAATTACATAAAAAATTGTATTTATGATAGCATAGGCTATCACTTGAACCGTCTGGGACATGGCTACAAAAGTACCTATTTCATACCTGCCGTCAGAACCAAGATGGAAAGGTTTTTCAGAATTGGTAATGGGGACTCTTATTTGCAGGAAGTATTGTATTTGCTTCATCAAACAAAACTAAATAAATATGCCCAAAATTTTATTGATAACTATTTGCAAAAATTTGGAATAGCTGAAAGTTTAGAATTGAATTTATCCGATGATAGTAGCGGGACAAAAATATACTTAATGAAGGAAGGGAAACGACAAGAGTTAGCGGACGTTGGTTATGGAGTTGCACAAGTTTTACCTATTATTTTAAAATTAGGGTATTTGATTTCTATTAATACCCCAGGACCTTATGACGATGAAGAACTTGGTTGGCACGATTCAACAATTATCATAGAAGAGCCAGAAACCAATTTGCACCCAGCTTTGCAATCAAAATTGGCAGATATGTTTGTTGAGTGTTACAAGAAGTACAGCATTCAATTTATCATAGAAACGCATAGCGAATATCTTATCAGAAAGTTACAATACTTAACGGCTAAAAAGGAATTTGCTGCAAAAGATTCTGTTATTTACTATTTCAACGACCCCAACAACATTCCCGCAGGTGAAAAGCAAGTGAAAAAAATTGAGATTTTGGAGGATGGGAGTTTGTCGGATGATTTTGGAAGTGGTTTTTTTGATGAGGCAGATAATTTGGCAATCAACTTATTTAACATTCAAAATCGTAAAAACTGATTATGAAAAATGATATTTATTGCCAATATGAGTTTTTAGACGCATTTATTAACCAACTCAAAGGAAAAAATTTAATTGAATATTTGAATAGTGGCGATGACTACGGAATAGATTTATACAGGTTAATTTTTAATTCGAGTAAAATTGAGTTGGATAAATCTGATGAAGAGATAATTCAATTATCAAAAGTCAATCCATACATCAATAAATTATTCAAAAGTCAATCTTTAAAACCAAGCAATATTAATATTTCAAGTCTGGTATTTGAAGAGATAAGACCAAACATGATTTTTTTCTTAAAAAATCCTCAAATAGAGGTGGAAAAAATGCAAGAAAAATATGGAATGTGGTTCTTCAGCAAAGAAAAAATGATTAATACTAAGGAATTATTCAAATTAATAAATCATAATTTTAGTTCAAGGGATTATTTTAGAAATTTTGATTTTTTCCATAAATATCAACATCCCTGTAACGCTCTTATCTTGACCGATGACTACTTTTTCACAACCAAAAAAGGATATGATGAGAATGCTATCGAAAAAAACTTGAAGCCAATTTTAAAACGAATCCTGCCCAAGAAATTAGAGGTTAATTTTCAGATAACAATAATAACATCACCCAATAGCGTATCACTCGATTTTGACAAAATCCAATCATCAATTCAAGAAATAATGACTTCCTATAATTACAAAATAAAAGTCAATTTTATAAAATCCAACTTTCATGAACGTCATATTTTTACAAATTACTATAAAATAACTGCTGATAAGGGCTTTAAAAATATTACTAAGAATATGAAGGATGAGACTTTCAAATGGGAACACGACAAAAATTCTTTTGAATTTAGGTCAATATTTCACTCAAATGACGAAGATTATTTAGCAAAAATTGCAGAATGCAAAAGTAAAGATAAAAACGGTTTGAAAGTGGGGGATGATTTTAAAAATCGTCTTCTATGGTAGATAGCCTCAATTTTCGCAGAATATTTCCTGTAAAAACACTTATTAAATCAGGGACTCTTCTTAGTATATAACTGGGAGAATATTGTCTTTTTAAGAATTTTACAATTATGGATTATTTGCCAAACCCTTAGCTTACATAAATTTCATTTATTTTAAGGCTTATATTTTAGAGATTTAATACAATTATGGATGATGAAATATTAGAAACATTTTATGAAAAGAGCGGTAAAGTATTGCTGGATAAGATAAAACGTTACAATAACATAGACAGTCTTGTATTCTCTGGTGAATACAATAAAGATGCTATGGGAAGAGAATTTGGTTTTTTTTCAAAAATATTAAGCCATGAAGGTAAAGAACTAAAGTACCCTATACTAAATACAAAAATTGAAAGGATTTATGCCGCCACCAATGAGTTAGAAAATAAGAGTAGATACAGTTTCATTGTTGAAAGTTCAAGTAAGAAAGAGGGAATAAAACAACAAAATCCGTTTGTTTTAAGTGCAAAAATTAAAAGTACCAAAGAGATACTTGAATTGACTGATACTATGCTGGAAGTGAAAGCGAAGCAAGAATTAATACAAGATTTAGAAGAGAAGATTGTCAATGGGGAAGAAGATTTTAAGGTCAGAGCAAATCAAATTGAAGATAAGCTATCAAAACTTAGCAGTGAAAAAGAAAATGAGTTAAATCAATTTATAGAAGAGCGTAATCAAGTTATTATAGAAAAATCTGGTGAAATCAATTTGTTGAATCTCAGTATATCAAAAATTGAATCAGAGATTTTAGAATCCACCAATAAGAAAAAAAAAATGGAAGTCACTTTAAATTACTTACGTAGTAAAATAGACATTTGTAAAAATCTTGACTTTTTATCTATCGAAGATTCGGATAAATACCTACAAATATTATCGCCAGAACTCTTTGAAATGGGAGAAAATTATCTTGATTTTGAAAAAGACTTAGCCGCAGATTTTCCTCAATTAGTTACTCACATTCAAAATTTTCTTTACCATAAAAAGGACTTAATATACACCGAGTTTCAAGTTAGAAATTTCCTAAGCTTATTAATGACTAACGATTTAATTATTTTGAGCGGCTTATCTGGTTCGGGAAAAACGCAAATAGTGAAGTCATTTGCAGAAGCATTAGGAGGTGTTGCCAAGATAATACCTGTAAAACCAAATTGGACGAGTTCTGATGATTTGTTAGGTTATTTTAACCCTATTCAATCATCATTTTTACCTACACCTTTTACTGAAGCAATTGCAGAAGCTATACAGAACCCTAATCAAATTTATCTTATCTGTTTGGATGAAATGAATTTAGCAAGGGTAGAATACTATTTTGCCGATTTCCTTTCTAAAATGGAAGAAAGAAGCCAACAACCACAAATAGAGCTTTATGCAAAACATGAAGAAGAGTTGTTTGTTTCGGAGTTTAAAACATTTATATCTCTTCTTGAAAGTGCAACAGGCGAGAAAGTAGTTTCATCATGGCAAGAGTTTTTAGAAACGGATAGTGTTCGTAATCGCTTTTTTGAATTACTTGGAAACGCAGAACAAGACAATGTGTTACAATTACATTCAAAGATGAAAAGGAGATTATTAGATATATTAAAATTCCCATCAACGCTTAAAATTCCTAATAACGTTAGATTTATCGGAGCGATTAACGTGGACGAAACGACTCATTACTTTTCTCCAAAAATACTTGACCGTGTACATATTGTAAAGTTTGAAAACCCTTTACTAATTGAAGACGAGGTAAATATGAGAATGCAAAATTCAAATTATGAATTAGCGTTAAAGCCTGTTTATTTAAAGCCTGAATATTTAGGAGAGAGAGTTGAGATGCCTTCTTTAAGTAGCAATGAAAGTCTGACCAGTAAGTTAAAACAACTCAATAAAGAGTTTTTATTACCATTATCAATAGATTTTGGCGTTCGGTCAATGAGGCAATCTTTAAATTATGCCTCAATACTTAATGAATTATTACCTGCCTTTTCTTTTTCGTGGGAAGAGGGTTTAAGTAGGGAAGAATACAAAGAGGGTGAGAGAATTCATAATTACTTGAATGAGGTAATTGCTATCAATACAATAATTAATCAAAAAATCTTACCGAGGTTTCTTTTTGATGGAAGTGGAACTCTAAACAATGGGGAAAAAAAGATTGAATTACTTAATAGGCTAACAGCCTATATTAAAGAAATTATAAACCCCATCATAGAACGCAATTTGGGAGTATGTGATATAGGGTATTTCTCCGATGAATATCTACGGAATATGATAAAAAATGCTGAATTAAACAGAAATCAAATCAATTTTTATGCCTAAACTATGCCAGAATCATTTGATTTATACTTAATAAGTGTTGAATGGGAAAGTGAAAATAAAATCAGAAAAATCACACCACCACTCAAACCTCTTGAGCCATCACAAATTCAAGTGGCTATATATTATTATGATACGATAATTTACAGTAAAATTGGAAAGGAATTTTATCAAATTGCGGTAAAGTCAAAGTTTAAACCATTTCTATACCAAGATAATAAGTGGCAACTAAAAAATCATCTTTTTTATGTTGGAGATGATTTTTGGATAATTAAAGAAAAATGGGAAAGTAGTGCTTCAGGGAAAAAGTATCATTATTGTCCAAGTGTAAATACAGTTGGAGAAATTGTGATAGGAATATCAGAAGACTTAAAGAATATCCATCATATCATTAAAATTGATGTTAGTCCTAATATTGAAGGATTTGATTTTGAAGCCTTAAAAAATGATTTTGAAGGTGAACTCTGGCATTTACTTACCTTAAATAGTTCAAAAGCTAATATCCAAGCCTCAGAAATCAAGTTCAGAGATAAAGTTTTTCGTTTTTTAGAAAATCATTTGATTGAAGACTTTATTAAATATTTCAACAAAATTGTAAAGAATCCTAAACGAGAATTAGTTGCCTCAATAAGTAATGTTTCATTTGAGAAAGTTAAGCCAATTCCTGCCACGTTCCGCAAAATAGCTATTTTAGGGTCTAATGTCGCATTACCTTCAAAAACTTTTGAGGAAAATTTTGACAATTACGAAAACAGATATTTATGCTTTATGCTTTTTACAATTCATCAAATTGTACTAAAAAATATCAGTTTTTTAAAAAGCCAACAGAATAAGCTAAGAACTAAAAAACAATCAATTGAAATCGAAGTAGAAGAATTAAATAAACCCTATCAAGTTGTAGATAAGAAGCAATTAGAAGCGGAAATTAAAGAGCAAGAGAAAAGGGTTTTGAAGCTTGATAATGAATGGAGATTAATTAACGAAGACTTACTATTTGACAAATCATTAGTTTTTCATTCTACTACAATTCTCATAATTCGTCCTTATAGTCATTTGCCTAATACATTTGGATGCTGGACATCGAAGATAAAGTATTGTTTTATAACTTTTCCAGTGACCATTATTGAAATTTTGGTTGTAGGAAAATATTATGAAATACTGTACGCATTTAAGAAAGGTATTGACATAGGTTTAAATCCTAAGTTTACGATAGTTAGTTTAAAGAGAATAGAAGATACAAACTGTATTTTACAGCGTAATATTCTTAATCGACAAAAACAAAATTTTACAAAATTAGAAAAAACAAATTGGATTCAGGTTTTAAATGCTTCTGAGAAGAAGGAACAACAAAATCAAATTAAAACACTTCAAAAAACACTTGCTCATATTGAGGAACAAATCCTTAGTTTAGAAGCATTAACTATTGAGACGAATGAGTTTAATTCATTACTTGAGGGGCTATTGAAATCAGAATTTGTCAAAAAAATAAATTTCAAAAAGCCTTTAAAGTTAAAGTCTTCAATGACTTATCTTCAAAATATCAATTATCGCAATGCTCAGAGTAATTATCAAGAAATTTTAGATTCATTGGGGATTGATATTGAAATCTTCGGTATGTATGAGCAAATAACTAATTATGGTGTAAGGGAAATGCCACAAGTTTTTGAACTATGGTGTCTTGTCTCTATCATCAGTATTTTAGAAAATAGCTTTGCATTGAAACATGAGAAAAGTGATTTGAATAACCTTGTAAGGATGATTTCACCAGACAATAAAAAGATTGAAAAACATATTGAAATCAATTTTACAGGAAATATACATGAGAGGAAGGTGACACTACACTATCAGAAACCTTTGGACGGAGGGAAACGTCCTGATTTTGAATTAGAAATTTCTCACGGCAAACGCACCATCAGAATAATTCTTGATGCAAAATTTAAGAATTATCAGTCTGAAGAAAGCACTTTATATGAATTGGAGAGTCTAAACAAGAAGTATTTAATAGCCAATAATTACTCCGTGTTTGTACTACATCCTTGCAAAGATTTAGTCAAAGATGGTCAACCTGTCAAGATGACTAATTATGGGGGTGATAAAATACATTTTCCTAATTCAGAAAAGGAAACATATCCATTTCATAGATTTGGTTACATAATGATAAAACCGAATCAGACGAATAATCTTAAAAAAATTATAGGAATGGCATTTGAATATTTATTAGATGAATTTCATAATGCAAAAAATGACAAAAATATTATTGACCCATCACCAGAATTTGATATGTTATGCCTTAACTGTGGTTCTGAAAACTTTGAATACAAAACGAAGAAAAAATTAAGAGTGGGAAAGGGAGAACGATATTACTATCCCTCTTGTGAGTGTGAAGATTGTGGACATGAAGCTCATTTAGATTATTGTTGGTATTGTAGAACAAAATTATTTAAACACGGAAGATATTGGGATTATCATAAAACATCTGCTTGGAGTATTTTTGATATTCATTGTCCTAATTGCGGAATGACGGTAGCGGATAGACCATTGATAGAATAATATTTAAAAAATAAATAAACTACCATATTTTTGCCTTATTTTTGGTACTCAAACTGATACCAGAGCATCAAATCATAGTTAAAAGTCTGTCAATGAGAAGTTTAGATACTCCCGTCCAGACCGCCGAAGTAAACTAAAAAGTCCTTTCAAAATTATTTTGAAAGGACTTTTTAGTTTTACCACACAACCATAAGCCTAAATCGTAGTACCACCGTCAGCAGTATAAACACCACCTGTACAATATCCCGAGGCATCCGAAGCTAAGAAAAGGGCTAATCCTGCAATTTCTTCGACTGTTCCCATACGAGCAACGGGAAGATTTTTGACGAAACGATTTAGTATTTGCTCGTTTTGCCAAAGGGCTTCTGAGAATTTGGTTTTGATTAGACCTGGACAAATTGAATTGACTCTAATTCCATCTATTCCCCATTCTTTTGCTGTTACTTTGGTGAGCATATTCATCGCTGCTTTCGATACAGAATAAAGTCCTAAACCTGGGTCTGGGGTGATTCCTGCAATTGAGCTAATGTTAATTACAGAACCTGCTCCACGCTGTTTCATGATGGGATGAACCATTTTACTCAACTCAAAGGGAGCTTTTACGTTGATATTCATAATCTTATCAAACGCCCATTCTTCGGCATTCAGAACGGGTCCATACACGGGATTGGTGGCGGCATTATTAACTAAAATATCTATCCCTCCGTATAATTCTACGGTTTTTTCGATTAAAATTTTGCACCCTGCAATATCTCCTGCATTGGCGGCGATACCTGTGCATTCACCTCCTTGTGAGCGGATGTCTTCGGCTACTTTGTCTAATTCTTCTTGTTTACGAGAATTGATTACGACCTTCGCTCCACAAGCGGCATAAAATCGTGCGATGGCTTCTCCTATGCCTTTTGATGCTCCTGTGATAAGGGCTACTTTTCCTTCGAGACTAAAAATTTGATTTGCGTTCATGTTCTTTAAGTTATGAGGTATGAGGTTGCGGGTATGAGGTAATGATTTTCTATCTCAAAATTTCTACCTATAACCTTATACCTACGACTTCATACCTACTACCTATTGTTAAAATTTATTGATATTAAAAATTCCTCCTGTTTGAATATTGAGCGTACCCAGTTGTTGTAATAACCGCAAGGTAGCACTTACGCCGTTCAATACGGTTACGGTATGCCCTGAATTGATGGTAATAACATCCGTCGAAATAGGCACTCGTCCACAAGACCATGTACTTGGGGTATTCCAGTTACCTGTTTGTAAAGAGTTCATGTCTGCACAACGAACCAGTTTTATTTCGTCAAAATATAGGCTCGCTGACTGGGTTTGCTTCAAACGAATTATGATTTTACCAATTGTTGTAGGGTTTCCTAATAGACCCCAATCTAATAGAAAATGACTCCATTTATTAGCCCCTGCCGATAAATTAACCAAAGGGCTTCCTATTCCAGCGTTTGTGGCAAATACTTGGGCTTGAAATGGATAACTGGTGCTACCCGAATTGTAAATCCAAAATTCTAAACCATCTGGATAATCTAACTTATTGTGGGGCGAGCCTGTGTAATGAAGTTCTAAATCTTGGTTCATTACAGGACTGGGCACTTTGATAGATTTTGTATTGATAAATGGGGCGGTCATATTACCTAAATCCAAGGAAGATATACTTGAAAAGTTCGACCAATTTGTACCCAGAGCATCGCCATAAATTACCTCATCTGCCGTTACCAGAGCGTTTGTGTAAAGTCCCAACTGATTACTAAATCCAGAAAGATTCATTGCAGCATCTTTTGCTCTAATTTTGAAGAGATAAAAATTGTTGGGGAGTAAGCCCGTAGCCGTATAAGTGGTATCAGTCGTTTGGTCAGTGAGTACGCCATCTTTGAAAATTTCATACATCGACACGCCCACATCATCTGTCGATTTATTCCAAATTAAGGAAATACTGTTAGCCGTTACATTTGTAGCTTGTAGATTACTTGGGTTTGACGGAGGCGTTATGTCTCCAAAGGTTTGTCCGCAATCAGGAACTATATTTTTGGTTATAGTAGCTGAAAGTCCGTGTACATCTGTAACAGTCAGTTTTACTTGATAATAATAAACTTCATTATCACAAGGTACTGGGGTTAGTGTGATATTACTACTCTGTTGTGTATCAACTGGTTCTGGGTGTTTGTGGGTATCATGGAAAAGTGCTGTTTCCCATTTAAAAGCTAATTGATTCGAGGGTGTTTGGGCATCTGTTACGGTAGCTTGTAATATTACATTTTGAATATTGATATTGGCAAAAACGCTCATGTTATCCACCGTAGTTGAACTAATGACGGGTGGTGTATTATTTACAGAAACAATGAGAGAAGTCGTATTGCTTTGATTTTGGTCATCGGTTACCGTAAACGTAACATCATAACGAATGGGGTTAGCATTGGGAGCTGTGAAAATATGCGTTGGGTTCATTACCGTAGAAACTGGCGAGCCATCGCCAAAATTCCAAGCATAAGTCAAAGCTCCATTTTCAGGGTCAGTTGATAGGCTTCCATTAAAAATTACGGTTAAAGGACTCACGCCATATTTGACATCTTGGCTTGCTCTGGCAACGGGTGGTTGATTGCCTGTATCATACTTTACCTCTCGGATTGAACCTCCATAAGAAGCGTAATACAAGTAACCATTTATAGGATTAACCGCCATGCCTGTTACACTCAAAGCATTTGACAAAAAACTGTGCATCTCACTCAGTTCGTCATTTGCGTCCATTGTGAAGCCGTGAATCCAACTTTGTCCTGCGGTATTATTATTGTTAAAATTAGCATTGAAATAACGCCCTTGATACTCCGCAGGAAAATTTGTTCCTGTATAAAAAATGCCCCCAATTGAACATCCACCCTCAAAATCAAGTCCTGTGATGGCATTTGAAGCGGACGTACCAATTTCTCTCATCTGATTATTTACGTATGCACGGGCGGGCGAAAACCTGTAATCAATGGCTGGTTTTTTATTGATGATGGGTAGTTCAAACTCTGGTCTTCCAGATGGATATTGTACTCTGGGGCTTGATATTTCGTCCATTCCTTCAAAAACGGGCCAACCAAAATTTTGACCTGCCGAAGTAACTGTATTAATTTCTTCTCTTGAAAAACTACCTACTTCACCCACATAAATCACCCCTGGATTGCCCGCCGAAGGTAAATGGTCGCCTGTATTGGGTCTTAATGTTATTCTAAATGGATTCCTAAAACCCATTGCCCAAACCCTTGATTTAGCGGCTCTTGGATTACCCGCATCGTAGTACGGATTACTCGAAATTCCGTCTCCCGTCATGGGGTCAATTCTGATGATTTTTCCACTCAAACAATCTATCATTTGAGCCCGCCACGAACCTACATTTTCATTCTCATTGATAGAAACTGTATTAGGGTCGTCAGATTTTAGAATACCATCAATTAAGGCTTGCTGATAATACGTAAATTGAGCTGAACCGTCGTCGGCATTAGTGGCAGAGGACTCGCCACAAGAAGCGATGAGTGTACCATCAGTTCCAAAAATCAATGAGCCAGCATTGTGTGTATCGTGAATAAAGGGGAAGCCATCGGTTGGAGTAGTTCCTAATAAAATAAATCGACTATTTGGAACGAGGGACGTAAAATTATTTATATCAACGGTATAGCGGGTAATTCGAGAAATAGAGGCATTCAGATAATCATTGGCGTTGGGGTCGTAACTGGCTGTGCCAAAATTGATCAAATGATGTCTATCTACTTCGTACAAAAGATAAAAATATCCGTTTGTCAGAAAATTAGGATGAAGCACAAAACCCTTCAGACCCGAGTCATTGCTTACGTTTACTTCATCAGAGATATTTAATAATTCGTGCCAAACCCCATCCGAAGTTCTGTTCCATACTTTACCTCCTTTCTCCCATACATACGCTCGCCCAGCATCATCGAAAGTAACGCCATTTACTCCATTGAAGTCCGTAGCAAATTCATTGTCTTGAAAATTAGCGGGATTTTGAGAAAAATTTAAGAAATGAATCCCGAATGATAAGATTAGTGTTAGTAAGATTTTTTGCATGGGTAAGTGTCTGTAAGATGGCGAAAATCAAGGACTTAATTGTAACAATGCAAAATTACTCAAATAAACCAAATGAGTGTTTGTTTGCATGGTTAATAATCTGATATTTACAGGATTACTTAGTGAAACAGTATGATTTTGGGTAATAATGGCTTCATCTGTAACTATTGGTGGACGACCACAACTCCACGTTTGATTATTAGACCAATTTCCTGACCGTACCGTTGCATTAACTGGCTGATTTGTGGTAATTAATATCTTTGGGTTCATCGTCAATACACAGTTTCTGTCTCCTGTGAGCGTTACTTTTAGTCCGTAAGTTGCTACATTATTTGCTAAAAAATTCTTTGTATTACCCTGACCCGTAACATTATTTCTTATCCAATCATACTGACTTGCTCTGCCTGATAAACCAATCAAATGAATAGGAATTGATGTACACGACTGCGTAGTGCCTTGCTCGTGTACATAATGCCCCAGACCTTCAATGTTATTGTCAATCCAAGCGAGTCGTTGATTAATCCATAATTTTAACGAATCAATTTCTGATGAGTACGTTCCTCCATTGAATAATAAAATACCATTATCCACCGAAAGAATATCCCATTTCTGAAAATTCCTAACCTGAGATTCAGACAATAAAGTAGCCGTGGAATCAATAAAATTATTGGTATTGGCAATTGTTAATACATTCTGACGCAAAACAGTCCATCTATCTTTTACCCCATTTACAAAATTGGGGTCTTTCATTAATTCATTCCACCAAAAAGGCATCGGTTTTGCCCATGCAGTTGGGTCGCAAGTAAAATTATCCTGATACGCCCAACCTTGTGGATTTTGTCCTCTGCACGCAGGCGTGGGCGAATTTCCTACGGCAAAATTATAATCCCACAAAGGTCCCATCGTCAGTTTACCGCCTTTGCTGTCTTTGTCCTTATACAAATATGTACTCAATCGGTAGCCGTCTGGATTTTTTGCAAATTCTGTCATCAAAAAATGGTCAATAAATGAATTGAGATTAACATATTTTCGATAACCTGTGGTGGTTGAAAAATCATTATTATGAAGAGCTGTTTCAAAACTTGTTACATAATTCTGAATATAATTCCGTTGAGCTACTTGTAAATCGCCACTTTTGGGGTATTCAATTTCAACGGTATTACCGTGCAATGTTGAACTACCATTTGGGTCAGTACAAGTACTATTTTGGCTCATATTCCAAAAATAACCCACAGCCCCACCCTGAGAATCTACTTTCAACAAATATCCGCCCGTTACATTATTTCCAGAAATATCAGTCGTTCTTAATTTTGAAATATTTACTCTGTCAGCACCTCTTTTCACTTGTTCTTCCATCGCATAAACGCCCAAATATTCCCCATTGACCACTAATTCACAATAACGAACCCTTGAAGCGTATTGACCTATCTGATTGGCAAGGTGATAAACCAGCGGATCACGCATCAAAGTTTTGTCATTATAAGAAGCATATAATATCCAATCTTCCTCGGCAGGCATACCCAGAATAGAAACATTGGTATCTGCACCAGCCGTAGTTTTTAAGGTTACTTTGTATGATTTTTTGGGGAAATTAGTGGATGAATTACCCCGAACTCTGGTCGTAATTCTACCGTTATAATTATTGAACGGATTGATCAGATAGTTTCTCCCAGCAACATTGGCAATAATTCCCATATCAGCGGGCGTTTCAGATAAATTGGTAGAAATCGCTACTCCACCGTCGGTATTGATAACCACAATCGGGAGATTTGAATCTGTAAATATCTGACTATAAGACAATTGAGAGAATATAATTATTATTTAAAAAGGCTTTGAAGATTGAGGTCATGACGTGTATGTGTTTATGATTAATTGTAAATTTCTTAAAATTAAGGAGTACTTATGTTTAGACGTACGCTCACTTTATTATACGGTAAAGAAATAAGCCGTAACTTATTTTACGGTTGAAACTCAAGAATATTCGAGTTATTCCTGCATGAAATCTGAACTACTCATAAGATAAATTGATGTGAATGAACTAAATTTGTCAGTATTTCCATTTTAAGGACGGGCAACTGTTCAAAATGGTTGCACGGCATTTTTGATATTTAATTATTGAGAATCGAAAAACAAACATCGAATCAAAACCCAGTATAATGATAAATTACATCACCAAAGCCGTTACCAAAATGTTCGGTACTAAATCTGACCGAGATATTAAGGAATTGATGCCCTACGTTGAGAAAACCAACGCCGAGTATTCAAAACTACGAAACCTCTCAGACGAACAACTTCGTCAGCAAACCGCTGAATTAAAAGAGATTATCCAGAAAAATTTAGCAAAAATTGATGCTGATATTGCTGATTTAAAAATGGAAATTGAGGCAAATCCAGAGATGTCTGTGGATGCGAAAGAAGTCATTTTTAATCAAATAGACACGCTTGGAACTGACCGTAATAAACAATTAGAGGTTGTTTTATTGGAAATTCTGCCCCGTGCTTTTGCCGTAATAAAGGAAACTGCCAGGCGTTTTACGGAGAATGAAAAGTTGGAAGTAACGGCAACGGTTCACGATAAATTCATTGCCGCCAAAAAGAAAAACGTTGAAATCATAGGAGAAACCGCTATTTGGCACAACAAATGGATGGCTGCTGGTAATGAAATTGTCTGGAACATGATTCATTATGACGTTCAATTAATCGGTGGAGTCGTATTGCATCAAGGAAAAATTGCGGAAATGGCAACGGGTGAAGGAAAGACGTTAGTTTCGACTCTACCTTCGTACCTCAATGCGTTGGGCGGACAGGGCGTTCACTTGGTTACGGTCAATGATTATTTGGCAAAACGTGACTCCGAATGGAACGCTCCTTTGTTTGAATTTCATGGTTTGACCGTTGATTGTATCGATAAACACGAACCCAATACGGATGAACGCCGTCAGGCATATTTAGCGGATATTACTTACGGAACAAACAACGAATTTGGCTTCGATTATCTCCGTGATAATATGTCTCGCACGCCCGAAGAGCAAGTGCAACGCAAACACCATTTTGCGATGGTTGATGAGGTGGATTCGGTGTTAATTGACGATGCCAGAACGCCTTTAATTATCTCTGGACCAATGGCTCGTGGTGATGAACAAGAGTTTGATGCTTTCAATCCTTTGGTGGCAAAAATGGTGGAACAGCAAAAGAAAATTGTGCAAGACCACTTGATTGAAGCCAAGAAATTAATATCCGCTGGTGATAAAAAAGCGGGTGGATTGGCTCTATTCCGTGCTTTTAGGGGTTTTCCAAAATCTCGCCCTGTGATTAAATACCTTTCTGAAACGGGCGTTAAGCAAATCATGCAGGAGTCGGAAAATATCTATTTAGCCGAGAATCAGAAGCTCATGCCAGAAGCCGATGCTCCGTTGATGTTCACGATTGAGGAGAAAAATAATCAGGTAGAAATGACTGAAAAGGGTCTGACTTTTATGACCCGCATGGTTGATAATCCTGACTTTTTTGTGATTCCAGATTTATCAATTGACTTAAATAAAATTGAGAAAAAAGCCGATATTACCGAACAAGAAAGATTGATTGAAAAAGAGGCAATTATTCGTGATTATTCCGCCAAAACGCAACGCATTCACACCGTTACGCAATTATTGAAGGCGTATTCTTCTTTCGAGAAAAACGTTGAATATATTGTGGATGAAAACGATGGAAAAGTAAAAATCGTGGATGAATCAACGGGTCGTATTATGGAAGGTCGCCGTTATTCTGACGGTTTGCACCAAGCCATTGAAGCGAAGGAAAACGTAAATATTGAAGATGCTACGCAAACGTATGCAACCATTACGTTACAAAACTTTTTCAGAATGTATCACAAATTATGTGGTATGACTGGAACGGCGGAAACGGAAGCGGGTGAGTTCTGGACGATTTATAAGTTGGACGTAATTACAATTCCGACCAACCGTAAAATGTCGAGACTTGACAACGAGGATAAGGTTTACAAAACGGTTCGTGAAAAATATAGTGCTGTTGCCGATGAAATTCAAGAATTAGTGGATGCAGGTCGCCCGATTTTGGTGGGTACAACTTCGGTTGATAATTCTGAATTATTGAGTAGAATGTTATCAATCCGTAAAATTCAACACAATGTACTGAATGCCAAGCAACACGCTCGTGAGGCAGACATCGTGGCGGAGGCGGGACAATCTGGAAAAGTTACGATTGCAACCAACATGGCGGGTCGTGGAACGGATATTAAATTGTCAGTAACGTCTCGTGAAGCGGGTGGATTAGCGATTGTGGGTACAGAAAGGCACGAATCTCGCCGAGTGGACAGACAGTTGCGTGGGCGTTCGGGTCGTCAGGGAGATGTGGGTTCAACCCAGTTTTTCCTTTCGTTGGAAGACGATTTGATGCGTAAATTTGGTTCAGATCGTATCGCCAAAGTCATGGACAGAATGGGCATGGAAGAAGGCGAGGTAATCCAACATTCGATGATTACGTCTTCGGTAGAAAGAGCTCAAAAGAAAGTAGAGGAAAATAACTTTGGGATTCGTAAACGTTTGTTGGAATACGACGACGTGATGAATTACCAAAGAAATGCCATCTATAAACGTCGTCAAAATGCCCTTTTTGGTGAGCGATTGGCTCTTGATATTGCCAATAATACCTACGATGTTTGTTCGGAAGTGGTACAAAATAATGCGACTTATGACGAATTAGAATTACGTTGCATTGAGATTTTGGGAATTATTCC
>JAYUOX010000072.1:0-5903 GCA_043760595.1 Cytophagales bacterium | reverse complement strand
TCTGGGTCAGTCTTTTTAGGAAAGTCCATTTTTATATGCTCAAAAGCTCCTATTTTATTGATTTCTAAACTTTCTATCCGAAAATTTTCCATTTTGTTGTTTTGCTTGTTTTACCAAAAATAATCAAAAAATAATTGTCTGAATCAGGATTTGTTGGATTTTCAGATTTTTAGGATGTTTTTGGGGATAACAGTATAGATATTTTCAATTTCAAAATCTTGTAAATCCTAAAATCCGATCAATCCTGATTCTGACAAAATAATTGGTGTACTTAAATCCCGAAAGGCATTTACCAAACAAACTCCTTTATATTTTTTTAAATCTTCAACCTCAATTTCTGTCTCCATAATCTTCTGATTATCAAGCAATTGTTGTCTTTTTGTTCCTTCCAAAAGTGGAGTCGAGGGCGTAAACCAATTCGTGCCGTCCCAAAAAGCCAAGTTGGCAATCGTGCAGTCTGTAATGAGACCATTTTTCACCATGATTACTTCGTCAAAATCTTTATTTTCTTCAAGTAAATTGCTCATAAAACTACGGTCTGCGTATTTGTGAGAATATTCCCAATCGCCAATATTAACTAATTTTAAGGTCTTAATTTCTTTGTGAATATAGGGCGAAATGGTTAATCCTCGAATCTCTTTATCATACACGACACGACAACGAAAAGTACCCCCCGAGCATTCAAAAGGTATTTCAATGAGATTTTCTATGTATTGAAAATCATTCAAACCAAACCATTCTAATCGTGAATTGTTAAACCGTTTGTTATGATATTCAATGTGCTGAAATTGCCCATTTTTAATTTGTATGGTTTCCAATAATTCCATTAAATTCTTGTATTTATTTACACATGATACAACTCATAAACTATTGATAATGAACAAGTTATTGTCAGTCATGCCGTGATGTCTTTTACTGTAAATTGACGATTTTTAGGCAATTAAGCTCCGAAAACCGAACCGTCGGACGCATCAAAATATGAATAACTACTCAAGAATACCGAACTCTTTTACTAACAAAGTCCCAAGCCACCACACCCGCCGTTACTGAAATATTCAAAGAGTGTTTTGTGCCATATTGAGGAATTTCTAAGACAAAATCAGAAGTTTCTACCACCGACTGATTTACCCCAAAAACCTCATTACCGAACACAAAGGCGTATTTTTTATCTTTTTTTGGACTAAAATCTAATAACGAAACGCTATTTTCAACTTGTTCAACCGCCGCAACGATTACGCCCTCTGATTGTAGTTTTCTGACTAATTCCACTACGTCTTGTGCGTATTCCCACGCTACGGTTTCGTCCGCACCCAAGGCAGTTTTTTGGATTTCACGGTGCGGGGGAGTTGCCGTAATTCCGCATAAATAAACCTTTTCGACCTTAAAGGCATCACCCGTTCTGAATACTGAACCAATGTTATTCATACTTCGGATGTCGTCCAAAATCAAGATGTACGGAAATTTTTCGGTCTCTTTAAATTCTTCGGTGGAAAGGCGATTTAACTCGTCCATTGATAGTTTTTTCACTAAAATATTATTTAATTTATCACAAATATACAGAAATTACCGTACCCCATTTTGCCGTAATTCATCATTGGCTATTTGTTGCCATTTCTGTTGCCCCATGATATTGATACTGTGATTACTTTCATCGTCATATTCTCGCTGTAAACGGTTCATTTCTCGATACATATCAATAAAAAGTATCTGTAATTGAGAATCATAGTTATCAACGGTCAGTATCTGTTTGGCTTTTTGTTTGAACCTTTCTACGATCATTTTGGCAATATCAAAATGCAACTGTTCATGCCCAAGACTATAATCAGAAAGGCTCTTGGAGGATGTCCAAGAGGCACTTTTCAACATATAGACCTTCATTTGAAGATAAATATTTAATACCCCATTTTCTATTTTTAGCGGGGCGGAATACTCAAAATTATTAAAGATTTGAGCGGAATATTTGGTGCTTCGAGGTATCGTACCCGTGAAATCTGCCCAAGACATTTTGCGAGTTGGCGACCAGAAAATCGTGTCCTCTTTTTCGGGATTATTTATCTCATAATCAGACCTAAATATAAGGTTCAATGACTTAATTAACTTCTCGTTTTTATCGTAGTTTTCACGCATCCAATCCCCAAAATAGATGACTGATTTTTCGACAACTTTACTCAATAAGGTTTCATAATTATTGTAATCACCGAGGGTACGAGAATAGTTGATAAAAGTCTGAAAATCAGTTAGTTCTACTTCGGTTGTGTCTCTCAAAAAATGATACGAAATTTTGATTTTACATTTTCCATAAATCTTTTGATTTTTCACATCTTCATCAATCATTAACTCCTTGATTTTGAAAACAATAGGATAACAGGAGGTGTCTTTTTGGATAGATTTTAGGAAATAGTTTTGTACAGATTTCACCGTTCCTCCACTCAATTTTAACGATTTTTCTACTTGCTTTTCGCCATAAACTACCCCAATTTTTGATTTATCTTTTCGTTCATCAATGACTCTCACAAAATAAAAACGATTGGGTTTGTGCCTGACCGACTCATATTTCAACGAAATCCATTTATCAGTATATTGAGCGTTGATAAAATGGATTTTGCAAAAAAATAGTAAGATAATTGTTAAAAATCTGCGGGTATTTTTATATTTATTCATATCTTAGTGTAAAATAAATCCTTTTCGTTCTGAGTCAATGAGTTGTTCGTATTTATATATTCGATGTTTGGAGTCTAATTGTCTAAAAATCAGTAATTTACAACAGAATAAAACGTCATTTAAGTTGTATTAACTACTTATTTTGATTTTTAATTTAAAAATACTCAAATTGAAGCTCAGAACCAAAATTACAGAACTTAGACCAAGAAATCATGTCAGCATCAAACGAACATCAGGACGACAATAACGACCTTTCAACCGCACAAATGATATTATTATTTTGTGTATTTTCCTTCCTATTAATTTGGTTGGGGGACACTTTTACCGCCGTTGTAGGTATTTTGGGCGAAATAATCATATTTATTTTTGCTTATAATGAGAAGCATAAATTGATTGATTGAGAATATGTTTTATTACAACAGAAAAAAGCCGAAACTACTTTTGAACAAGTAAGTTCGGCTTTTTTGTTTTTGAAAAATAACGAGGTCAGTAACCAAGATTATTTAAACAATGATTTTAGTACAAATTGTTGATTTTCAGGCAATTAAGCTCCGAATATCGAACCAAAGCGTCGGACGCAACGAAAATCGAATAATGAAATACGAACAGCTACTTGTAATCTCCTACCGCTCCCGAATCAAGTCCATCAACTGCTCCGCCGACATTTTTCCACTGCCTTCTGAACCTTCTAACAGTCCGTCGGCTAAATCTCGCTTGGTCTCATGGAGTTTCAGAATTTTGGATTCTACTGAGTCTTCGGTTACAAATCTATACACCGTTACGGGGCGTTGCTGTCCCATGCGGTGAGCCCTATCAGTGGCTTGGTCTTCCACCGCTGGATTCCACCACGGGTCGAGGTGAATGACATAATCGGCGGCGGTGAGGTTCAATCCTGTGCCTCCTGCTTTCAAACTTATCAAAAATATATCCCCATTTCCTCGCTGAAAATCATCAATTCGTTCTTGGCGTTGTTTGGCTGGCGTGCTGCCGTCCAAGTATTGGTATTTGATATTTTGAGAATTGAGATACTCTTCAATAATTGCTAAATGCTTAGTGAACTGGCTGAATACCAAGGCTTTATGTTTATTTTCAATTAATTCTTCCACAATTTCTCCAAACAATTCTAACTTAGAACTGTTCAGCGGAATGCTTGGATTGACCAATTTTGGATGACAACACGCCAAACGCAAACGAGTTAATTCCGCCAAAATTCTGAAACGTTTATCTTGAACCGCTCCTGCATCCGACTCAATCCGTTGAAGGGCATCTTGACGTACAGATTCGTAAAATGAACGCTCTTCGGTGGACATTTCTACGTTCAAAATTATCTCCGTTTTGGCGGGTAAATCGTCCAAAACCTGATTTTTTCTTCGTCTCAAAATGAACGGTTTAATCAATTTTTGGAGGGCTTTTCGACGTTCTAAGCTATTATTTTTTTCAATCGGAATCGCAAATCTTTCGTTGAAACTGTCATGGCTGCCCAAGAGTCCTGGGTTGATGAAGTTAAAAATATTCCATAATTCGCCCAAATGATTCTCGACGGGTGTTCCCGTGGTGATTATTCTAAAATCTCCATCCAAAGCCATGACCGTTTTTGACCGTTTGGTAGTTCGGTTTTTTATCGCCTGAGCTTCGTCTAAAAGTATGGTTGAAAATTTAGTTTGTTTGAATAATTCTTCTTCGGTTTGCAACAAGCCGTAACTCACCACGACCACATCAAAGCCTTTGGCATTTTGCAATAAATCTTTACGTTCTTGGGCATTTCCAGCAAACAAAATCAGGTTCAAAGTCGGAGCAAATTTGAGGGCTTCTCGCTCCCAGTTCCGACAAACGCTCAACGGGGCTACCACCAAAGCGGGACCTTGTTCAGCCCGTTGCAACAAAATGGCTAAGGCTTGAATTGTTTTTCCGAGACCCATATCATCCGCCAAACACGCCCCAACGCCCCAATGCGAAAGTTGTGATAACCATTGAAAACCCTCTTCCTGATAGGGACGAAGTTCCGCCTGAAACGTACTCGGAATTTCAGCCCTGACCGAGCGAACATCTTTCAGACGTTGGATATTTTCTTTCCAGGCTTTATCGGCTTTGAAGTTCTTTACTTCGTCCGATAATTCTTCTAAGGCACTCGAAGCCAAGATGTTGCCTCGCATTTTGTCGTCTAAAACCGCTCGCATCGTTTGCAAATACTTACGCAGTTTTTCGGTAATTGCTACAAACTGACCGTCCGATAATTCTACAAAATTGCTTTCTCCGTTTAGTTTTAGTAATAATTCTTTCAATGATAAAACCAGTCCATCGTCTACTTTTGCCTCTCCCGAAACTTCAAACCAATTATTTTTACTGGTAATATTCATTTTCAAAGTCTCGAAATTAATATTGCCCATCAACTTCAATTTCTGACCTTTGGGCCACTCTATTACCAACTTTTCTTTGCGTTTGGGTTCTTCCAATTCGATCATTACGTCCAAACAATCCTCTGGCGTGTCCAACATCCATTCGTAGGTACTGCCCGAGTTGGAGATGAGCGTAGGACACATTTCTTCAACTTCTTTCAGGATTTTTGTTTCCTTTTTCAAGTCTCGTTTGGTCTGAGAACGAACGCCTTTGACCGTGCCAATGATATTTTCTGAACCCTTCCCAGGTTTGAGGTAGGGGGCTTCTGAACCAAAGGGTTTTACGAAAAATTCGAGGTGAAACCCGTCATTCAAAGGATTCAAAAGAGCATAAATCCGAGTATCAGCCTTTACGACTGGAAGATTGTCAATTTGTACGTCCAAATTACTCTGAATGGCAATTTGTTTGGACAGCGGAGCTAAGGATTTCAATAATTTATCCTTCCCCGAAGACGGAATATTCAGCGATTTATTTCCTCCAAAACTTTGTTGAATCTTGAGGTGTAAAGGCGTGATTTCAAATACTTTGTACCTTGTGGCAGTTTCTTTAACGACGAAAGTTCCCACATTCTCGAAGTCATTATCGAAGCCAATTTGTAGGTTATTTTTCTCTTGTTTTATTTGTAAAGAAACATCGCCTTTCACCAAAGTTAAGGGCAAAGACGAAGCCCCACCCAAGAAGAGATATGGATGGTCAATCAAATGCGGTAAGCTATCGTCCCAATCAAAACGAAACACAGTACTACCATAATTACCCCAACCCGATGAATAAACTTCTTCTTTCAGTCCCTCACGAGACACTTTGTAATCTTGCGGACTGGCAAAATCAATATCGTTATTTGAAAA
>JAYUOX010000071.1:0-5908 GCA_043760595.1 Cytophagales bacterium | reverse complement strand
TAATACCTAATACCTAATACCTAATACCTAATACCTAATACCTAATACCTAATACCTAATACCTAATACCTAATACCTAATACCTAATACCTACTTTGTGGCAATATAAAAGAAATCAAAACAGTCCTCTGCATCATCATTCAAGAAATAATCTTGGTGTGTGATGCCTGTAACTAATTGATTATCAGATTTTTGTATGATATTTCTGCTCATTCTATTTGCAATGTCATAAGGAATTTGCAACATCCATCTTGGTAAAAGATACTGCAAATTGAAAATATCAAAACGAGTGATTTTTTCTACGGAACGTTTATTTTCTTCATAATACGCCATCACTTTTGGATTTCCGTGAACTCCCTTCGTCTCGATGCTCCCAAAATGTTTTAGAATTAAACTTTTCAACTCGCTCGCAAGGTACTCACGGACGTGCCACGGGTTACGGGAGAGTGAATATTTGCGATTGACAGTCGTCAGAATTAATTTTCCGCCTGGTTTCAAAACCCGATGAGCTTCTTTGATAAACTCGTTATCGTCTTCGATGTGTTCGATGACTTGAAAGGTTACGATATAATCGAAAGTATTGTCAGCTAAACCCTTCAGCGGTGGCAAAAACATATCAATAAACTTAAAATTGGGATATTCAGAAGCCAATTTGGTCATCAGAGGCTCGTTTTTATCAACGCCTGTATAATCAGAAATAGAAGGAGCTAAAACTGCCACACCTCGACCTGTGCCGCAACCAATTTCGAGTAAATTTCCCGAAATCATTTTGGCAACTTCAATATATGGAAATAATAATCGCTGATGAACAGGATTATCGGAAATAATGTCAGACGAAGCAATTTCTGTGGTTTTGTACATTTTTTTTGTGATTAGTGATTAGTTATTGGTGATTAGTAAAAATACTATCCAATGGCGAATCACTTTGGTTTTATATTTATAATAACAGAATAAGAGAAATTAATTATAACACTCTGATAAACAGTTACTTATTTTTTTTAATAACTCATAACCGATAACTCATAACTGATTTATTCTCCCAAATTTACTTCTTTTGCTTGACATCAGAAAAATACTTATTAAATTGGTTCGTTATATTTGGTGATTAGTTATTAGAAATTAGTTATTGGAAGGTTTAAACAAAATAAATATCTCATTTCAGACTACATTATCATCCCCTCAATTTTAATTTTAAAATGAAAAACATCCTATACTTTTGGCTTGCCGCAACATTATTGATTGGCTGTACCGTTTCTAATCCTAACTCGAAACAGGCTAATAATCAAGTAAATGGAGGTTTTGCCCAACAAAAACTGATTGCTAAAAGTAGATTTTTAGACAATGGTTCTTCCGCACGAGTTTACCTAAGCATTGATGCTAACAGAAATCTTACGATGAGTGAATTGATGAAGGAATTTGCTATTTCGTACTCACTTTATCCTGACCATCTAAACAAACAGCAATTATTGAGTCAAGGAACAATAGTAATCAACGCTGAGAATCTTTCGGAAGATAACGGACTTTACACCGTTTGGTTTGATGTGCCAAAACCCAAGGAATTATTTACGAGTGTGGCTTTGATAGAAATCAAAGACTTAAAGACCAATAACAAAATCATCCATGATTGTTTGTTGAGGTTTCAGTCGGGTAAAGTTGGGGATTATTTTATGTTTTTTGATAAAACGGGCAGAAAACCCTTGCCCAAAAACTATTTTTCGGTAGAAGATACCGTTATTTTGAGGAGTTTGGATAATCGTTCCCAGAACTTCAAAGTTTATCGTTATAAATACGAATTTGATGCGGCACTTTCGCCCATGTCCACCACGCCCAGAACGCCCTCAAAGAGCCTTTTTGTCGATTCAGCCTTTGTGATTGATGCTAATACGCCCGTAGTTTTCTCGCATGATGCTTTGTATTATTTTTCGAGAGATACTACCGAATCGTATGGAATAGGTATGGTAGTTGCTGATAAACGTTTCCCAAAATTAACTCGCCCCGACAAATTAGCCCGCCCTTTGATTTATATGAGTACCAACGCCGAGGCTGCCGATTTGTACAATTCAAAAGACCCAAAACGGACTTTGGATAACTACTGGTTGAACCTTATGCAAGGCAACCAACCAACAGCAAAACGTACCATAAAAGCCTTCTATCAGCGTGTAGAGCAAGCAAACCGATTATTTACGACTTATAAAGAAGGTTGGAAAACGGACAAAGGAATGGTTTTTATCGTCATGGGTGATCCCACGAAAATTACCAGAACAAAGGATAAAGAAATATGGACTTATACTCGTAATGCTCAAATTTCAGAATTGAATTTTACGTTTACCAAACGCTCCAATCAATTCGCTGATGATCATTATGAACTTCAACGATACGCTGAATATCAGTCGATTTGGTTTCCGACGGTAGAGCAATGGCGGAACGGGGATGTGGTGGTGAAGTAATCAAAAAAGGCTTTCTACGAATTGTAGAAAGCCTTTTTACTTGTATAGAATTAGAATAGATACGTAGATTGTTGAATATTATTCTCGAAATACAGTTAATTATTCTTTAATGAATCGCTTCACTCGTTTGCCAAAATTTAAGTTTTCGGAAACAGATTCAATCAAATACGTTCCCAGAGGCAAATCTTCGACTGAAATAGTCAGATTTGATTCATCCAATACTAAAATATTTTTCACCAAAATACCCCTTGAATCATAAATTTTCAAGATTTTTGAGCCTTGAACAAAAGACAAAGGAAGTGTGATGGTCTTGTTGCTTGGGTTGGGATATAAAACTAAATCACGTTCTTCACGAGCAAAAATCACACTGATTGGACGTAAATAATTCACCGTATTATCAAAATCAGTTTGTTTGAGGCGATAATAATTGATTCCCTCAATCGGATTTATGTCCAAAAATTGATACGTTTTGCCAACTTTACTATTCCCGAGAGCATCAAATGTACCAATGATTCTGTAATTTAAGGCATCGTTACTCCGCTCAATTTCAAACGATTTACTGTTTTTTTCTTGCGAAGTTTTCCATTCCAAAGCAACACCATTAGTTACACCTACTCCCGTGAATGAGGCTAATTGAACGGGTAAAGCTCCACCAGTGAAGGCAATTTCATAACTGTTATTGAAACCTGTTGATGAATTGTTAAAGACTTAGATGTAATACTTTTTTGCGGGATTAAAAGTAAAACTGGCTCCTGATGCTATTATTACTCCTGAACCAATACTGACCGCCGAGGAGATTCCAGCCGTACCTGTATATTCATAAATCCTCACTTGAATAGCATTAACACCTGTATTCGGATTTGTGTAGGTGAAAGTTATCGTTGAACTAAGCCCAATTGGGAACAAAAAACTGTCCGTACCGTCATCGCCCCCAACTGAACCCGTGATGTCGGTAGTGCCAATGGTGGTTAAACAACTACCTGTTACTGAACTATTACAAAATTCATTGCTGCCCGAGTTGTCATCTGGATCTTCGGGGCTTTGGGCGTTGGTAAAAAACGATAGAAATATTAATAAATAAATGAGAATAATAGCCTTCATAATAAAGAAATTTTTGTTGTGTTTAATTTAATTTTGAGTGTTTAAAGCGTTACAAAGCCAAAGAAATAGGTTTAAAAATAAACGTAAAATGTGAACCTCCATCGGTTTCATATTTCATACTTCCATTGAGTTGTTCGGTGAATAAACTGACTAATTTTAAGCCTAAACTTTTGGAAGATTTAGGCAAAATTCCATCGAGAAAACCTGGTCCATTATCCCGAATATCCAACTGGTAATCATTGTTATTTCCCTTTCCAATTAATAGATTAATTTCTCCGTTTTCTAACTCATTAAAGGCATATTTGAACGAGTTTGTTACTAATTCATTCACGATTAAACCCACTGGAATGGCAGTATCTAAATTGGTGGTAAGATGGGCATTATCTTGAATATCAAAGTGGAATTTTGGCACAATATTTTGGTGTTGTTTAGACAAAACTTCCATCAATTCTTGGAGATAATCTTTCAGTAAAACCCCATTCAAATTCTCGGATTTATACAATTTTTCATGAACCATCGCAATCGTTTGTAAACGGTTTTTAGAATTTACCAAAGCCTCAATCGCTGATTTATCCGCTACGCTTCTCGCTTGCATTCTGAGCATGGCAGAAATTATCTGTAAATTATTTTTTACCCGATGATGCACCTCTCGCATCAAGGTTTTCAATTCTTCACTTTGTTTTATAATTTGTTGATTATTAGATTTTTGTCTGGTATAATTTCGGTAATAATTAATCCCAAAAGCCGTAAAACCAAGCAAAGCCGACAATAATAACCAACGAATTAAGGTTTCGTTTTTACTGTTCTGAACCATCAAATTATTCTGTGATTTGAGCGTTTGATTGAGTTTAGTTTCAGTTGAAAGTTCACTATTTTTCAGAGCATTCTCCCGCTCTAATCCTTTTTGAATTTCTTGTTTTTGTGCTATTTCAATATCCAATAAATCATTCTGTTTTTCGAGGGCATTTCTTAATAGTGAACCTTGTTTCAGTTTACTCGCTTTCAGCTCGTTTTCGTGTTTGAGGGCAAGGGCAAGTTGGATTTCTTTGGCTAATTTTTCTTGATTCAATTTGTTTTCTTTATCCAAAAAAACGATTTGTTGTTCCTTCTTTTCAGTTTCATATTTTTTGGCTAAATCAGCGGTATTTTTAGCCATGTCGGAGGTGTATAAACTGTCCTTAATTTGACTCAATTTCTCGAGCATCGTCAAAGCATTGGCAGAATCATCGGTGATTTTATAAGTTTCATAGAGATTCAAATAGCTATTTTTAATTCTGACGAAATTATTAGATTTTAAGGCGTGACTAAGCCCCGTTTTACCATATTTTATTGCTTCAATGTAATCCTTTTTTTGTCGATAAATTTCTCCGTAAAGCAGATTGGTTGTTGATAGACTTTGAGCATCATTTACGCTCACGAATTTTTCACTTTCGTTAAGATATTGAATTGCTTTATCGTATTGCTTCAAGGTAAAATAAGCGTCGGCGGTATTAAAAAGCGAAAGTCTCATGCCATAAACACGATTAGCTTTTTTATTTACTTGAAACATCAATTCATAGTATTCGATGCTTTTTTTGTAGTCTCCGTTTCGATACGCCAAAATTCCGAGGGTATTATATGTTTTGGAAAGTGGGGCGGTCAATTTTGTTTGCAAAAAATAATTCAAGGCTTCTAAGGCATATTTTTGGGATTCAATATAATTATTTTGCTTCAAAAAAATATCAGATAATATGGATTGCCCGTACCCATATCCTGTTTTAAATCGGTTTGATTGTTCAACGGAAACAAAGGCATTCTTTTGGGCATTTGCATAATCTAAGGTGTAAGTATATGCCCAACCAAGGTCACTGAACAGTTTTACGTACTTAAAACACAAATTTTTATCATTCTCAAAAAGTGGATTTGATTCAAATATTTTTGTTGCCTTCTTGAAGTAAACCATTGCTTCACTTTGCTTGGATAAATTTGATAACACAATGCCAGTACTGATTGAAGTTTCAAAAACTCCTTTTTCATAATTTAAACTTAGGGCTAACTTTTCTCCTTCTTGAAAGTATTTTAAGGCACTTGCATTATCGGCTTTATCAGAGATTAGTCGGTTTCCTAAAATACTCAATCTTGAAACCTTCAATGTATCATCTTTCATGCTTTCAGTAACCCGAATCAAGCTGTCCAATTTCGTATTCTGCCCAAAAGAATTTAAGGAGACTATGAGTAAAAGAAGGTAAAAATATTTGCTCATTAGTGTGTTTTATTATCCCTAAGTAGGGGTTAGGATTTAGTTGTTAGGATTTTTAGATATAACCAATTGATAATCAGATGATTATAATTTATCCAAACATAAACTAATTAATAACGGG
>JAYUOX010000070.1:0-5909 GCA_043760595.1 Cytophagales bacterium | reverse complement strand
AGGACTCGAACCTCCACGGTGTGATTAGATATAGTACAAAAAAGCGGTGGTCCACCCCAGTCTATCTTGCGATAGGCATTATACTAATTTTATTTCATGTTCACCACCCTCGAGACAGGAGGGTACGTCTGCCAAATTTCATCACCCTACAGTATGATTGCCTTTACGACCTTACAAAATTAGTATATTGATACTTTAATTACAAATTTTTTATTAAAAATAAATAAAATATATGATATTTTTAAAAATATAGTATATTTGTTATAAATAATTAAATTTACTATTTAAGAATAGGTCTTATTTTGAGAAATTTTCAAGGGAAAAGTTTTATACAATACTTAAATTGTTATTCCGACGAAGGAGGAAACTGAGTCCTAAACAGATTCCTCCTTCGTCGGAATGACAAAACTCCAAAATTTAATAAAATGATAAATAAAAACATAACAATCGACGATGTGGACATGAAAATACTGAGCCATTTGATGAAAAATGCCAATATGCCATATACCGAAATCGGGAAAAGAATCAACGTTTCGGGTGGGACAGTCCACGTGCGTATGACCAAAATGGAGGAGGCGGGCATCGTGGTTGGCTCTCAATTGGTAATTGACCACACAAAATTAGGCTGGGATATTTCTGCTTTCTTAGGAATATACTTAGATAAAAGCTCGCTGTACGAAGCTGTGGCTGAACAATTATCCGAAATTCCAGAAGTCATTAGCATCAATTACACAACAGGTATTTACTCAATATTTGCCAAAATAGTTTGCCGTGATACCGTCCATTTAAGAGAAGTTTTACACGATAAAATTCAGAAAGTACAAGGAATCCAACGAACTGAGACTTTTATTTCTCTGGAAGAGTCTTTGAATCGTTCTGTGCCTTTTTCGATTTAATTTAGGTTTATTACTGTAGCTCGAAGTGGTACTTCGAGAGTCGGATAATAAAGTCTCGAAGCACCACTTCGAGCTACAGTAATAAACTAATGTAGAAAATTCTAAACAAGAGAACTAATCACAGGGTTTTGGAGTTAATTTAGTAGGTTATTGAACAAAATTTCATAACCACAAACACATTTTTTAGACCAATAAAATGGCAAAGGAAGAAATAGATATTTTAGAAGAAGTAACCTCCTCGGAGTACAAATACGGTTTTCATAACGACTTTGATGCCGATGAATTTCCAATTGGTTTAAGCGAAGAGACGGTTCGCCAGCTTTCGGCAAAGAAAAACGAGCCAGAGTGGATGTTGGAATACCGTTTGAATGCTTATAATGTGTGGTTAGGCATGAAAGAACCCAAATGGTCGAATGTTAATTATACTCCCGTTGATTATCAGTCAATTAAGTATTATTCTGCTCCAAAAGTTGCCAAAGCTGTGGATTCAATGGATGATATTGATCCTGAATTGAGAGCCACTTTTGAAAAATTGGGTATTTCGTTGAAAGAACAAAAACGAATGCTCAACGTAAAGGATGGCGAAGAAAGAGAACTCTCTGGAATTGCTGTTGATGCGGTGATTGATTCTGTTTCTGTGGGGACAACATTTAAGGCTGATTTAGCAAAAAGAGGAATTATTTTTTGTTCAATTTCAGAGGCTATTCAAGAGCATCCGGCATTAGTAAAAAAATATTTGAGTTCGGTTGTACCCGTGAAAGATAATTTCTTTGCGGCACTCAACGGAGCGGTTTTTTCGGATGGTTCGTTTTGTTATATTCCAAAAAACACTCGTTGCCCGATGGAATTATCAACTTATTTTAGAATAAATGCGGCAAATACTGGTCAATTTGAACGTACTTTGATTGTGGCGGATGAAGGCTCCTACGTAAGTTATCTGGAAGGTTGCACAGCTCCAATGCGTGATGAAAACCAACTTCATGCTGCCACCGTTGAGATTTTCGCTCATGCGGGTGCGGAGGTAAAATATTCAACCGTTCAGAACTGGTATCCAGGGGATAAAGAAGGGAAAGGTGGAATTTACAACTTTGTAACCAAGCGTGGAATTTGTGACGGCGATAGTTCAAAAATCTCTTGGACACAAGTGGAAACTGGTTCTGCAATTACTTGGAAATATCCCTCAGTTATCTTGAAAGGAGATAATTCAATCGGGGAATTTTATTCAGTTGCCGTTACCAATAATATGCAACAAGCCGATACAGGTACGAAAATGATTCATATTGGAAAGAATACCAAGTCAAGAATTGTATCAAAAGGTATTTCAGCGGGACGTTCACATAATTCATACAGAGGATTAGTGGAAGTGATGAAACGGGCTGATAATGCTCGTAATTTCTCGCAATGTGATTCGCTTTTGATGGGAGACCGTTGCGGGGCTCACACGTTCCCGTACATAGAAGTTAAAAATAAAACGGCAACGGTAGAACATGAGGCAACGACTTCAAAAATTGGAGAAGACCAGTTGTTTTATTGTAACCAAAGAGGAATTTCAACTGAGGCAGCCGTAGCATTGATTGTCAATGGTTATGCCAAAGAAGTTTTGAATCAGTTACCTATGGAATTTGCTGTGGAAGCCCAAAAATTGTTGGCGGTTTCTTTAGAAGGTTCAGTTGGGTAGTTTTTCGGTGAACGGCACACGGTGAACGGTACACGGGGAAGGGGAAACGGTAAAAAAACTCGTTATTAAACCTTTTCCCGTGTACCGTTCACCTTTATTACCGTTTACCATTTTAACACAACCACAACAAAACTAAAATGAAGAAAATATTTTTATTCGCCCTTTTTCTTCCGCCATTTTCTCAAAATCTATTTGCTGTAGATTATTTTAAAGGAAATTATAAAGCTGCCCTTGATTCCGCAAAAAAATACGATAAACTAATTTTTATGAATATTGCTGCCACATGGAGTGGTGCATCTAATCGGATGGAACGTAATATCTTTAAGGATGAAAAAATCAACGAACAACTTACGGAGAACTTTTTACCCTTACGATTGGAGTCTTCTTCCGAGGAGGGGCAAATAGTCCAGAAACAATTTGGCATTGCTGCTTTGCCCGCATACATTATCATCAATAAAAACGGAGGCATTGTGAAACTCCGAATTGGTGAAACTTCGATGGATGCTTTCGGAACGTTTTTGATTGAATCTTTGAATGAACCAGATGGACATGAGATTTTAGAAAAAGAAACGATTAGTTCCTTCAATGCGACCCTCAAAACCCCTAATGATTATTCTTGGGCTACTTATAATCTCAACTATTTACTTTCAAAGCCCGAACTCGCCTTGACTTTATACGCTGGAAATAATTTTAAGCCCAAAGGAGTTGCCTCCAAATTAGAGGTTTTTCATGTTTTGATGAACTGTGCCAGAAAGGCGGGAAAAACTAATAATGTGGCTATGTTAAATGAGGTGGGTATCTATGCTGATAAAATTGGATTCATAGGAAGGGAAAAGACGATAATAAATTTGGTATATTGGCTCGAAAAAAATGATGTCACCAACACAAAAAAATATTTGAATGAATTGTCGGAAAGTAAAGACCGTTTTGCAGATTTTCAGTTTACGGGAGTTGTTTTTTCTGAATTTGTAAGGAGTATTTCTGAAATTTATTACAGAACAGCCGACTCTGAAACACTCTTGACTACTTTAGAAAAAATCAAAATCCAAAACAAAAACTTTGAGCAAGTTTATCCAGAAAGAATTTATAAATATTATAGAGCAATTTTATTAGAAAAAGTTGGTCGTTCAGATGAAGCAAGAGTAATAGCTAAGGAGATTTTGAAAACCTATGAATTTGTACCTGCTGATAAAAATTATGAAGAAGCGATTGAGGAGTTAGAAAAAATTGTTGACGAAAGAGAATGATAAAATACAATCCCAAAGACTGGTTTACCTTTATTTTTAGAGTTCATAGAGCCGACACCGTTCGACGCTTAACGCCTATGATGTTGAGTTTGAGCGTTTATGTGGCTGTAATTGTATTTTTAGAAACGACAGTTTTTCAATTAGGTCAAGACAGTCATTTAAAAAACATCACGGTCATGCACCAGATGTTAGGTTTTGTGATTTCGTTGTTGCTGGTTTTTAGAACAAATACGGCTTATGACAGATGGTGGGAGGGAAGACGGTTATTAGGAAGTTTGACGAATAATTCACGTAACTTGGCGATGAAAATGAACGCCATTTTGCCTGAAAATGATCAGGAGTTACGATTATTTTTTAGAGATATTATCACTGAATATGCTTTTTCTCTTAAAAACCACTTGCGAGGACAACACCTTGAAGCTGAGATTTATACCTCTAAATTTACCGTCGCAGAAGGAATACACAAGCCCAACTATTTGGCAAGTTTACTAATGAAAAAAGTAAATGATTTGTACAAAAATAATACCATCACAGGTGAACAATTAATTTATCTAAACAACGAAATTAGCTCATTTACAGACATTTGTGGAGCTTGTGAAAGGATAAAAAATACGCCCATTCCGTTCTCTTACTCGGTTTTTATCAAAAAATTTATCTTCTTTTATGTAATGACTTTGCCCGTGAGTTATGTATTTACTTTGGGGTATATTTCTATTCCGGTGGTCATTTTTGTATTCTACGTGTTGGCAAGTATTGAATTGATTGCGGAGGAAATAGAAAACCCTTTCGGAACGGATGCGAACGATTTACCGTTTAATCAAATTTGTAAAAATCTTCAAAAACATATTTCGGAGATTATTTGAGTTATATTTTTACTTGATTCCTGTTCCTTAGATGTAAAGTGAAAAGAAAACTACTGGATTTTGAAATATTCAATAAAAAAGAAGCCTCTCCAATATTTTGGGAAGGCTTCTTTTTTATTGAAAGGTTAAATCCTTGAAATCCGATTATCTTCTTTCAGCTTTGTCTTCCGCACGATTCAACTTTTTAACCAACATTTGATTAAAAAGTTGTTCTGTTTTGAATAACTCAGAAAGCTGGCGAACATTAATGGTCTTTAAAAACTTAGATAAATACTCCTTTTCTAAATCAACCTCTTTTTGTTTTAAATTCAAAATCTCTTTCAAATCAGCCAGAATTTTGTCGTCCGTAGTGGTAATATTTCTACTCTCGGCGGTCATTTCACGAACACTTTTTTTGATTTCTAATCGCTTTTTATCAAACTCTTCATACACAATCCAAAAGGTTTTGGCTTGGTCTTCGGTCAGGTTCAATCGACTTGTAATTAAGCCTACCTTGGCAGCTCTAATTTTTTCTTTTCCTTTTGGGTAGTCATCTTGTGCTTTTAAGTTTGATGTAAAAGCCAATGTTATGACTGTAATTAAAATGGTTATTTTTTTCATGATTTTGTATTTTATTGTAAACTCATATCGGACATCGAAAAACGAACATCCAATCTTTATATTTCTTCTTCAATGTTCTCTAAATCAACACTTTGTAAAATTTCTTTATCACTAACTTTCAAATTATCAATCAATTCTGAGTCATTTAATTTTAAGTTTTTACCAAAATCAGTTTGTTCTGTAAAATCATTTTGACTGAAGTCTTCTTGTATCAAATAATTGACAATTTCCTTATTTTGTACGCCTGCAAGAGCTTCATTTTCCAAAGAATCTTGTTTTGGTATTAATGTAAAAAAGCCTAAAACAGCAATTGCTGAACAGGCAGCTACACTCGCCCAAGTCTTTTTCTTAGACCATGAAACCACTGGAATAGTTTTGGTTTGGGAATAGGAATAAGTCTGTGATTCAATGCGTGATGTCAGATTTTCAAAGTAATTTTCGGGTACTTTAAAAATATTTTCTTTGGGTATATTTTCTAAATTAAATTTCTTGTTTTTCATTTCCTTATCATTTAACTCTCCCAAGGGTTTTGAACCCTTGGGAGAGTTTCAATATGTTACTTTGACTAATAAAATTTTGAATGGTTTAATGGATAAACTCAAAATTCTGATTTTTTCAAATGTTC
>JAYUOX010000069.1:0-5913 GCA_043760595.1 Cytophagales bacterium | reverse complement strand
ATTACAGAAGAAGAGAATTCATGCACGAAGGAATGCGTTGGTTTGATTTATTGAGATACAAAATCCCTGTAACGCACAAGAACCAAAACGGTACATCTCAAACACTTACGGCTGATGACAAAAGAAAAGTCTTGCAAATTCCGCAAGAATCATCATTGTCAGGAATGCCGTTAAATCCAAGATAAATATTTTGAATCTTGATAATTTTTATTTTAATATTATTGAGTGAATTATTAAATATCAATCTATCAGAAAATCATCATTTTAACATATAAAGAAATGAAAAAGACATTTTTAAATATATCAATTTTAGCACTCGCTGTGAGCCTTTTGGTGGCTTGTAGTAGCAGTATAGAAGATGTAAGCCCAAAAGTAGAGGGCTTGGGGGGCGAAGTTTTAACCAAACAACCCATAGACACGTGGCTCGAAAGTAATTTCACAAAACCTTACAACATCGAAGTAAAATACCGTTGGGATGCTTATGAAATTCCTCTCAACAAAACCTTAGTACCTCCTTTATTGACAAAAGTACAACCCGTTATGGAAGCCGTAAAAGCTATCTGGATTGATCCTTATGAAGCTGAGGCAGGTGCGGAATTTATCAAAAAATACTGTCCGAAGCAATATGTTTTGGTAGGTAGTCTCAACTGGAACAATAACGGAACCGTTGTATTAGCTACCGCAGAAGGTGGACGTAAAGTTGTGTTATATGGTGTAAATGAATTTGACAAAAAAGATGTAGCAGGTGTAAAACAAATGCTCCATACCATTCACCATGAATTTGGGCATATTTTACATCAAAATATCCTCTATCCATTGCCCTACAAGCAAATCACCCCTGGGTCTTATACCTCTAACTGGTATAATGTCTCTGATGCTCAGGCATCGTCATTGGGTTATATCACTCCTTACTCAATGCTCAATACAGACGAAGATTTTGTGGAGGTATTATCGACTATGTTGGTAGAAGGCAAAAAAGGATTTGATGCCTTGGTAAACGCCAGCCCAACGGCAGCTTCAAGAGCGGCACTTCGTCAGAAAGAAGCCATTGTGGTAAATTATTTGAAACAAGCCTATAATATTGATTTCAAAAGTTTACAAACTCGTACTCAGTTAGCGATTGCCGCTTTCACAAAATGATTCATCCTGTGATTAGTAATTGGTGATTAGTTTTTAGGAATGAAAAATCTTAGATAACTACTAAATCCCAATCACTAATCACTTAAAAAATATTGTCATGAAAAAAATATTTTTATACTTCATATTATTTCAACTTGCTTTTACTGCCTGTAAAAAAGCTGAAGTTGAACCTCTTTTTGAAGAATCAGCCAACAAAAGGGTAGCTACTCAGATTGATGGGTACAAAAAACTATTGGCGGGTTCTGAATTTGGTTGGAAAGGCGAATACTACCCCGAAGCAGGAAAAGCTGGCGGATACAGCTTTTATCTAAAATTTGATGCTACGGGTAAAGTTACGATGTACTCAGATATTGATAATTTCTATTATTTTGCTAATGGTTACGACAGAGCATTTGAAACAACTTATCAGATAAAATCACTCCAAAAACCAACGTTAATCTTTGATTCGTATTCGTACCTCCACGAACTCGTAAATCCTGATTATAACGGAGGAACAGGACAATTAGCCGATTTGGAATTAGAATTTACGTCTGCAATTACTGATAATAAAGTAACGCTTGTAGGACGCAAAAACCAAACGCAAATGACTTTGACCAAAATAGGTAAAGTAGAATCGGATGCTTTGGCAAAGGGTGGTTTGGCAAATATTTTTAATAGTACTTTCGACTATATCAATTCCCCAAAATTTTTGACCTTGGTTTTCCCAACGGGTGAAAAAGCGGATATTGCCATAGATTTATCGGGTAAAATATTTGGTGTTTATTTTATCAATAAAAGTAATCAACCCGATTTATTGACCTCCGCTTTTGTTACCACCACCACAGGAATTTTATTGAAAGATCCCTTAACGTTGTATGGCACAAAATTTCAAGAACTATTCTGGGACAACGTCAAGAAGGTTTATTACATCAATATCAACAACAATCGAATTGATGTAACGGCTTCCTCAAAACCTGCCCTACCGTTTTATTACGCTTTGGGAAATTTGTTCCAAGGCTTCTTCATGTCTCCAAATATTCCATCGCAATCTGCTGAATATAAGGCACTTTACACCAAAATTAAGAGTAACGTCATCACTTTATCAACGGCAGCACCTGCACGTGTAATTGGCAATGTTTATCTACAATATTTAGCCGACCAAGGTGTATTTGTATTAGTGGTTGAATATACTCGAGCCAATCCAGACGGTTCGCTTGTGTTTAATGGAGCATCTGTTTTGTATTATCAACCAACTCTTGATGCCAAAGGAAATATTAGCTTTGGAAAGTCATATCAAAATGCTACTTTATCAGGAGGTCAATTATCTCTGGGAGCAAGTGGAATTGTTTTGGCAGGTATAAAACCGTTGACGGACATCATCGAAAATAATACTTTTCAGTGGGATTATGACCCCATAGAAACCAGAATAGCGGTTTTGAAAAGTAACGGTACACCAAGCATTACGATAAAAGGGGTTTTACGATAAGTAATATCAAGTCAAAATAACTCATCAAAAGCGAAAGGCTTTCTCATAAATTTGAGAAAGCCTTTCGCTTTTTTACGTATCTTTGTGCCACATTTTATAGAATTTTCTAACATAGAAATAGCTCTTTGATAATTTTTGTGGAATAAATTAATGTAGGGACGAATAGCATTCGTCCTCCCTCGAATGATACCTTGGACGAATGCTATTCGTCCCTACCACAAAAATTGTCATAAAACCCAAAAACCTAATTACACTTAACTGATAATTGTTAATTGCTAATTGTTAATTGAAAAAATATGTCTTGGTTTACCAGAAAAGATAAGGGAATTTTGACCCCCACAGAGTCCAAACGTGAAGCTCCCGATGGGCTTTGGTATCAGTGTCCATCCTGCAAAAAAGCCATGCACACCCGTGAGCATCGGTTATTGGCTTACACGTGTTCGAGTTGTAATTATCACGAAAAAATAGGCTCTCAGGAGTATTTTGAGCTGCTTTTTGATCAAACAAAATATACAGAATTGGATGCCATGATGTCCTCGGGCGACCCACTGAATTTTGTGGACACCAAACGCTATCCAGACCGCATCAAAGCAACCGAAAAGAAAACGGGCTTGAAAGATGCTTGTAGAACTGCCCACGGCGAAATGGACGGTATCAACATCGTGATTTCGGCAATGGATTTTTCGTTTATTGGTGGTTCGATGGGATCAGTTGTGGGCGAGAAGATTGCGAGAGGAATTGACTACGCTTTGGCAAATAATATGCCTTTTTTGATGATTTCAAAATCGGGCGGGGCAAGGATGATGGAAGCGGGTTTTTCGTTAATGCAAATGGCAAAAACTTCTGCAAAGTTGGCTCTGTTAGCTCAGGCGGGCATTCCGTACATTTCACTTTTGACCGACCCAACAACGGGTGGTGTAACAGCTTCTTATGCGATGTTAGGTGATTTTAATATCTCCGAACCAGGAGCATTAATTGGTTTTGCGGGACCCCGAGTCATCCGTGAAACCATCGGAAAAGATCTTCCAAAAGGCTTCCAAAGTGCCGAATTTGTGCTTGAACACGGTTTTCTTGATTTCATTGTTGATAGAAAAGATTTGAAAGACAAGCTGGTTTCGCTTCTGGGAATGCTGGCGTAGGTTGGTTATTGGGGAATTGGTTACTGGTTATTCGTAAATTCCCAAATAACTAACAACCAATTCCCCCTAAACCGTTACTTCCTCGCAATTTCAACCGCATAAACCTGATTTCTTCCTTCAAAATTCGCTCTAAAAATTATCCATTTGCCATCGGGAGAAAAGTGTACGTTTGGTTCAAATTTATACCCGTGATGCTTCATATTAACCAATTTCTCCGATTTTAATTTATCATCTTCTGGTCTAAAAAGGTAAATCCATTGACCATCTTTGGCTTTGGCAACTTGTCCTACATCGCCACCATCGCCCGCAAAAAGCGTTTGGTCGGGTGAAATATTGAAGTGAATCGACCATTCGTCTCGCTGCATTTCGTAGCGTTTCTCTACGCCCGTTTCAATATTTGTTCCTGCCAAAAAGAAGGTTTGTCCTTTCGGAATTTGCAAGTCAAACCAAATCGTTTTGCCATCCCAACTCGGAAATTCATGTCCTGCAATTTCCATATCAACACTCCTTTTGTGCATCAATTTCACTTGCTGATTTTGAATGTCAATCGTCCACATTCTATCCACTTTATGCCAAGGTCCTTCATGGCAAAACATCAACATATTTGCATTTTGGGGGACAAACTGAATATGTCCGAGCCAAGTATTTCCGTGGTGAATTTGCTTCAATTCGCCCGTTTCGATGTTTACGGTAAAAAGCGTATTGGGAATTTTAGCATCAAAAATTCTATCGAAAAAATCTCTTTTTTCTGGAAAATTCTTCAAAATTTCTCGTTCAGTATTACCTTCTTTATAACCACCCGCCAAGATTTTTTCATCCGCATTTATCGTTGAAATTGAACCCTTAAAATCCGCAGGAAAAACATAAACCAATCGGGTTTTTTGAGTAATAATTGAAGTGGCAAAAACGCTATCTTTTTTCTGAAAAAATAACTCACCCCGTTTGGGTGCAAAGATTTCTCCACCAATTCTACTACGATTTGTCAAGGGTGTATTTTCAAGCGTTTTCAAATTGACAGAATATAACATTTGTCCTTGGGGGGTGCTGTTATAAAATGCCATCAAGTCACCGTTTCTCCCTGCCAAAAAGGGATTATTATGAAAGTAAAAACTTTGATTATTGCTTTCTACGCTCGACAGACGCACAATTTTATGACCCGTATCTTTATCAATCCACGAATTTGGCATTGGAAAAACAGAACCCGTTTCAATCACTGGAACTTCGTTTTTACGTTTTTCAATTTGCTTTTCGGTTAATAAAAATTGGTTGATTTTGCAATCTTTCAAGGTTTTTACGCCTTCCACTACCGTTGCAGCATTGAGTTTTGCCCCTGCATAATTGGTGTGTGTATGGTCAATCGGGAAGAAATCTGCTTTCAGTTTTGCCTCGTTTGATAATTCATATTTTACTGAAACTAATTCATTCAAATCCACAAAAAATGCTCCTGCCGTTTGAGCCGATTCTGATGCCCATTTAGTGTAGCCATCTCTTGGAATTTTACCATCTTTCCAAACATTACGAGGCACAGGTGAAAACACCATTGCCGTTGCTCCTTTTTCGTTGGTTTCAGTAATGTATTTTCGCATATACCAACCGTAAGAATACACGATTTCGTGCTTTTTAGTAAGCATATTATCAATTTCTTGGGTTTCTTCGCCCGTGCCTTTAATAGTTCCTCTGGCTCTGGTCGTGTCATTGATTGCACCGCCGTCATTATGCCCAAATTGCATCATCACAAAATCCCCTTTTTTGAGGTTTTGGAGGATTTTCTCCCAACGTCCTTCCGTTAAAAAAGTACGGCTACTTCTCCCACCGATAGCGTGATTTTCGATGTGGATTTTAGTTGTATCAAAATGTTCATGGATAAGCGTTCCCCAACCAAATTGTCCGTCAGAGCCTTTCCCAGAGCCATTTTTCACGGTTGAATCACCAATAATATAAAGCGTTGGTTTAGGTTTTTGCTTGGCACTAATTAAGCATAAACAGCTTATAATCAAGAAGATATATTTTTTCATGGTTTGTTACTTTTACAATTTATGTTGTCTGACAATTTTGGGGTAGGGGCGTATTGCATACCAATGCTGTCAACTTAAGGTTTTTAACTGTCTCACAAATCGGTTAATTCCCCGTTTCAACGCTGGCAGGATTCAAAACCCTGCCAGCGTTAAT
>JAYUOX010000068.1:0-5933 GCA_043760595.1 Cytophagales bacterium | reverse complement strand
AGTAAAAGGCATTGTTCGAGTTGGGTGAACAGTATGATGTGTAGGGGCATGAGTTCCTCCAACCTCTCTACCATCCGGTTTAACGCCAAGTCCTTCTGGTAATTGCGTTCCTTCTGGCAGTTTGTAATAAGGGCCAGTTAGAGGTGCTTGATTAGGGTCGCCAAAAGTAGATGCTCCTTCTGGTGGGCTTGTTGGATGTACATCTCCTGCTGTATCCACTTTTAAGTCTACACCTTCACGAGGAGCTCTGGGTCCTTTTTTGTTACCAAATGCATGTAAATCAGAAGGTGTTCTTGGAACTTCAGTAGTCTTTGCAGCAGATGCCGTTCTCGCTGCTTCTGCCGCTCTCGCTGCTTCTGCCGCTCTCGTTGCTTCTGCCGCTCTCGCTGCTTCTGCCACTCTTGTTGCTTCTGCCAGTCTTGTTGCTTCTGCCAGTCTTGCTACTTCTGCCAGTCTTGCGGCTTCTGCCAACTCTGCACTTTTCATTGCACTTGAAGCTAAACCAGCACCTCCTGCAGCTATTGCAGCTGTTTCTGCCAATGCAAATGTTGTTTTATGAGCTTGAAAACCTGCTTGTCGATAGTCCCCTCTCTCTAAAGCTTCAGCTGTTTCATGTCCTGCAACTAAGGCATGATATAAAGGATTAAAAGTATTTACAGCATTTAGTACCCCCCCAGACACACCACCTCCACCACTTGATCCTTCACTATATTGGCTTCGCAAATGTCGACCTAAATTAATAGTCGTACCAATTGGGTCAACTGATGCTTGAGCTGCTCCAGCTAATAAACCTTTTGCTGTATCAACTTGTCCTTGAGCAACTCCAGTTGTAAATGCAGCAACTTTTTGTTGTGCACTATCTGGAAGAAGTCCAACTATTGGAATTTGAGAGACCAATGGCTTTGCAACATATTTTTGAAAAAAACCCCAACCATCATGTCCACTTGGATCTATTAATCTTATAGGATTATTACTTACATAAATATAAACATTCACCCCATCCCCAACCCCAATTGAATCTGTACTACACCATCTCCCCAACCAAGGCATATAGAACCTTGCTGAATGGTATGATAAGCCTGTTTCTTCATCTCGCTCCATGCCAGTATAACGGTAGCGTTTGGCAGTTGCATTTATAGCTGTGTTTTTGGCATGGTAAGCCGTGGTTCCATAAGGATGGTATTCTTCATAGCTAATAATTTGGGCTGTATCATTTAGTTCGATATTCGCCGAGCCTAAATGATTTGAATATTGGTAACGGTATAAAACCCCTTCATCTAATTGGTTATTATCTGTACTTAATACATTTTCAATAATTAAGATTCGGTGTTCACCATCCATTATATGAATGGTTTCAATTTCTTCTTTTAGGGTGTCAGCTTGCCACCTTCTATAACGTTCCACCCCTCCCAAATAAGTTCTTTCTTCTGTTATACCCCCACTTTTCTCGATATATTTTCGGCTTCTTTCTTTTTCACCACTATATTGGTAATAAGCCTTACCACCGCCGCCTAAATCATAGTTTTGAATCATATCTCTATAATCCCAAGTAATGAGGTTGGTGTTGCTTAGGCTAACATTAAGCATATTGCCGTGAGCATCATATCGGTAGTTTTCCGTTAAAGTCGGTATCGTTACATAAAAATCATAGTTTGCTATTGTTCCCTTTTCGGTTGCTAAAAGTCTGTTGCTTTTTTTATCATATTGGTAATTACGAGTCCATCGTGTTGTGAAAGCCCCATTCCCTGCTCGGTGTTGCATTCTTAAAATATTCCCTACACTATCATACTCATAATTTTGGGTATAATTTCGTAATGCTTGGTTGTTTATTGCAAAATTTACGCTTAAAGGGCTTTCTTCTTGAGCTTCTGGTGCATTATCAAATGTTACATTTTCTCTACCAGTTGCTTCAACTAATTTATATAAAGCATCGTATTTATAGGTACTCTCAGGGTTTATCTGTTGGTTGTTAAAAAATACTGGTTCATAAGCATCATCTTTTATCTCAGTAATATTACCAGTAGGGTCATAAGTATAAAATAGATTTTGAAGTGTATTTGCATCCAATAAGTTGCTCGTTCTTCCTGCTTCGCAAGGCTCATTATTTACTTTAGTTGTTCTTAATTGAGTCAACCTAAATGTTTTCTCATCATAATGGTAACAAGTGGTTGTACCATTACCATAACGAACTCTTGTGCGTTGCCCTTTGGCATCTTTGACTATGTCTTTGATAACCAGTTTTTCAATACCGCCTATAAATCCATCTGGAGTTTTGGTTGCATTAACCATTAATATTTCACTTTCTAATGTACCACGTTTACTATATTGTGGGATATTAACAGTAACCGTATTTTGGTGATACCAGTTGAATACTTTAGTAGGTCGTTTAAGAGCATCATATTCAGATTTCAAGGTATAAATAGTATCATCAAGTATGAATAGATTACTCCAATCTACAACATCAACTTTTGCATCATCGGGTAACTGCTTTGTCGTCTCTAATAAATTTCCATCAAAATCAAATTTAACATTAGTAGCCTCAAAACTTCCATCTCGGTGTTTGAAGATTTGACCTTTTAAATTGTTTCCGATACTGTTATTTTCTGTTTCACCATAAATGATTTCTTCTATTAACTTTTCATTGGCTTGTCCAGCTTGCTTTAATAATTTGTTTATGGGTCTATGTTGCTTGTCATAAGTTACAGTTATTTCATTGTCCTTTTCATCCCAGAGTTTAATTGGTTTTCCTGCTGCATCATTAAGCATCCAACGTCTGCCAGCATCCATACTTTTTTGATAAATTCGATGCCCAAGCATATCGTATTTCCAAGCCATCACAGTATTGCCTCTGGCATCAATGATACTTTTGGCATTGCCTTCAATATTAATCTCAGAGTGGGTATAATAAAACTCTTCCTTTATACCTGAACCATCTTCCCATTTGTTATGGTCAATACCTAAAGAAGGTCTTCCCAAAGAATCTAAAATGACCATAGAGGGGGTATTCGCATGTATTTTGCTTTTTGTGTATGCCTTAACATTTTGGGGGTTATTTTTCCATTCACTCTCTTCTATGGTATCATTGGTATCATAAGTTAACTGTTTCCAAGCATCAAATACAACTTTTGTAAAAGTGCCGTTTGGCATTTCAGTTTTTATATTTCTTCCAACCCCATCGTAGTACAGTATTGGTGAAACACCCTGTTCTACCCAAATTGGGTCGTTTTCATAAGCAGGAGAGGTTGAAAAATAGGGTTCATATTGTTTGATTGGGTTTCCTTTATTGTTTAGTACAGTTCTTCCATTACTTATCCATCGTGGTTGACTTTGAGTATTGACTTCTTCACCATTTGGAGATTTTACCATTCCTGGTTCGGCTTGTACTTTTTTCATAGCCACTTTGCCAAATCCATCAGTATATTCAAAACTAATTTGTAAAGGGCTTTTAAGCAGTTTATTTGAATATTGTTCACGAACAATACTGGCTACGACTGTTGGATTTTTAGTAAAATCATAAACTACTCTAAGAGAGGCATTCTTTAATAATTGCCAAGCTACATCTTCTAATTTATCAGTATTATTTGAATTATATTCACAAACATTGGGAAATTTAACCTTTGATAAATTAAAAAATTGTTGAATTAGGGCTGCGTCTGTGGTAGATTCTGTATAACCATTTAAATTATCGGCTTCATCTCCCTTATTATCTCCATTGTTATCTTTTCCTTCAATAGAAGATGCTTTTAATAAGCCTAACTCATCCACAATTACAGATGAAATATTATCATTTGTATCCTTTAGTATTTTGGGAGAAAGTGTTCGAAAATTGAATTCTAAAACCTCCGATTCGTTAAAAACAGCTGGTGCAACAGCCTTATCAATAATAGCTCTGCTTTTCCTCATATAAAGATTCAGAGCATCATATTCTACAACTGTTTCGCTATCAAACTGGTCAACATAACCAACGGGTGCAAAAAAACGATTTTTTATATTATTAAGGTTTTCTCCATTTTTATTAAATTTTACTGTTCCAGATTGAATCCACCAATTACCATTGTCCTTAAAATATTTTGCATTCTCAAAATCATTATTATTAACTTGGTTTGGATTCTTATTAAAAATATCATTAATCAACGATGGAGTAAAAGCTAACTGATAACTTTCAAACGGAACAGCATGAATTGCCATGAAGCCATCATCGTCAAGTGGTTCAGTTAGATTTTCATTATAAAATTTCGTTTTAATGTGTTCAATGAGTCGTTTTTGAGATTTGGTTTCATCAGGATTGCTTTCATAATTTAGTGTTTCAATGGCTTCTATTTTACCTTTAAAATCTTCAATCTTAAAGATTTTGTTTGGCTCTTTCACTTTAAAACCAGTCAATTCATACGTTTGAGTTTGCCAGTTTTTGCGTAAATAATAATGGGCTGGTTCGACTATGTCTCTATCAATATCATTCCATTTTGTGAAATCATTTTTTGTGAAAGTTATCCACTGTTTTTTCTGTCCCTCTCTACCTATTGCCTTTGCCTCCAATGCAGTGGGCGAATCTCCATCTTTATTCTTTAAAATTTCTTCCTTAATCATTCGAGGATATACTACCGAAATACTTTCTAAGACATTGCCGTATTTATCAGTCGAAAGATTTAAAGTATGGGCAATGCGTGGGTCTATTGGATTTCGCTCGTAATTGTAGGTTATTGCTTCACTTTCTTTCACAATAAAAGAAGCATAACGGTTTTGTCCACGTTGTTGTAATAATTGGATTTCGCAATTATGCGTAACTACATTATAAGGAAGATTTTCTTTCTCCGAGCCATCTTTACCAAATACTTCCTGCCGTAAGGTCATGCCTTTACAAGCTCGTAAAGCCTCACGCCATTCATCGGCACTTAATTGGTCTATTGAAAAACCTTTCAGATTCTCGGCCGCTAATAAAATCGCATCAGGTATTTCATGTTCAAAATGCTGAATGTTATTTTTATTATACCAATACTCTTGTTTGAATTGACTTAAAATCCTTTCTTTACTCAAAAATGCTCCAGTATGATACCATGTTTTTGTTAATATTGGTGGTTGATGATGGTTACTTGTCGCCAAATTGGAAAAATCCGTAACTTCAAATTCTTCTGTATCTTTTTGTTCTACTCGTCCAAAACCTCTGAATTCTCTTTCAGAATGGTCATAATAGCCATGATGATAGGTATATTGGTTTGTGAATCTGACATTGGTAACTCTTTCTGTAACGATACTTTTAGCTACAACTTGAACAGGAAAAGGCAATTTAGTTATCCAAGGTGTACCTCCAACTTTGTCTTTGAGATAGAAATATGTCGATGATTTATAAATGACCTCTGTTTTTTTACCTATACCATTTTCATGGATTGTCATGATGTGAGGCTTATGTCCTCCCATCAAATCAATATATCGCATAGGAGCATTTTGGTAAGCTGGTAACTCCGATGACCACACGATACAAGTTGTTCCATTACCTAATAAATCTGTTACTGTAATTTTATTTGGTTGCTCGGTTGGAAAAAATGGTTCAATTTCTTCTGGGTTCGACCAAGCATTTCCACTACAATTGAGATAGGCTTTAAATTTGTTTTTACCTAAATAAATGATGTCAGTTGCTCCTGTGCCACTAATATCAGCCAATTGAATATAAGTTGGATTAAATAATTCTGGATTATCAAAAATGGGAGAATTAGTCATGGTTACTTTTGCTGCAAAACGCCCATAACCCATATTTGCCCAATAACACACCTCACCATTGCGAATCCTAACAATATCCGTCAAACCATCGCCTGACATATCGGCAAGGAAAATGCGTTGTTCTTGGTCTGAAAATACGATTGACGCACCCCGTTCTTCATCGTAAGGTTTTACAGCTAATTCAGGTGCATCATAGCCGATTTTGCCTTGGTTTTCCC
>JAYUOX010000067.1:0-5936 GCA_043760595.1 Cytophagales bacterium | reverse complement strand
TATTTGCACTTTTACAAGTTGTTTAGGTCGGGAAACCTTATAACAATAGTAAAAGTGCTTTTATTTTTTTAATTGCCTATTTTGGCGAACATATTGATTATGATTTGTTCGAACTTGCCATCCCGACGAATCGGACCGCCGAAGCAGGAGGGAACTGATATTTTATTCCCTCAATATGATTTTGAGAGAATTTGACAGTTCCCTCCCGCTTCGGCGGTCCGATTCGTCGGAATGACAGTCCCATATAAATTGTAGTAGAACCAGATAATTTCAACAAAAATTTATTTCATAAACCTCTTCCGATAAAAATACGACCCAAAAATTCCCATCAAAATCAAGCCTGAAATCACCAGAAGCCACTTTTGAGTATTGTCTTCAAAATTTTCAGATTTACCAATCAATACAAAATTTGCCCAATAATACGGATGTTCATATCTACTGCCAAGGTCTGAATCCAAAAAATCTAACTTGGCATTTCTCAGGGCTTCGTCCGTTGGTAAGCCATCTTTGAGGTATTCGTGAAAACGTTTAGAGATGTCGGCGGTTGTTTCATCGTGGGCATTCCAGAGGGTCGTAACCACACTTTCACAACCTGCATACATGAAGGCTCTTGCCAAGGAAATGATACCTTCGCCTTTTTGCAATTTGCCTCGCCCAGCCTCACACGCACTCAACACTACGAGGCGAGTTTGGGATAAATCCAAATCATATAATTCCTCCGTCAGGAGCTTATAACCTTGATTATCAGGATAAAAGGCAATAAAAGATTGATTGGGTTCCTGGTCGTTAGTGATAGCGTGGGTCGCAAAATGAATGATTCCGTGTGAACGATATTCATCTAAAAAAGTAGATTTCGTGGCTTTTTTATTCAAATAAACATCTCCTTTAATACCCGAAACTTCTTCTTCGGAGGCGGGTAAAGTTTTCAAGGTTTTATCCCTAAATTTTGATTCCTCATTGCTTTGATTGGCAAACGGTGCAATGGCGAGAATTTTATGGGATGATTTTTTGCTTTTTTCATTCAACAATAAAGTCGAAGAATAGGCATAACTAACGGCAAAATGTTTGACTAAATAATCGTTTTTGGCAGGAGCAAGAACTTCAAACGGCAAATAATTTAGTTCAGCGTCACGGATAAAAATAATACGTTTTTTATCTTTTAAATCTGCTATTATTGGAGCGATTAATTGCTGGTATAATTCCGAAGATAAACTTTGTCCTTGATAAATTTTACTGGAAGGATTTTGAGCAATTTCTGTTTGAAATAATCTTAATTTTTCTTTAAAGTTTATAGGCAATATTTTTTCGTAAACTTCTGATTTATTGTGAGTTATCGTAAAAATATAAATTTTACTGTCGGTCAAAAAATATTCAATAATTACCGTTTCTGGATTAAGGATTTTTTGCTGAATATCACGAATAGAATTGGTTTTTGTAGCGTATTTTAATTGATAATAATTAGGGAAATCGGTTTCAAAACGCTCTAATAATCTCAAAAGATTTAGTTCTTCGTTTACTAATTTTTTGTCCAATTCAATCTTCTTCAAACTATCATTTTCACGATTAATTGCCACTTTCAAACCCGAAATTACTCGATAGATTTGTTGTTCTTTTTGTAATAATTCGGTGGGAATATTTTTGGGTTTTAAATCGTTCTCTCTCAAAACATCTGCCAAAGCCGTAGCCTTACTCTTTTCCATCAAATCCAAAATATTTTGTTTGTAAATCTCCTTGTGAGTGCGTGAATACAAAGCATAAGCCGTCTCAATCGCTTCTGAATAAGCACTAAAATAATTTTCACTAAAAAATAATTTTGCCTCTGCCGTTCCATAACTCCTTCGCATTTTTTCACCCAACTGAAAGGCTAATAATGAGGTTTGTAAGGACATTTGCAGGTCTTTCGGTTGATGACTTTGCTCAAAAAAACTACGAAAAGCGGCTGCCTTGCCGATTAAACCTCGAAAAAGTTCTCGTTCCGCAAAGACATTTTTGAGCTCAGGATTCTGATAAACATCATCATTTTTAAAAGTTTGATGAACCGTTTGAATGGCTTTTTGAAAATAATTTAGGGCTTGTTTAGGTTGTTTTTCCTTTAAATATAGCTGTCCTAATTTTTCATAGATAAAAGATTTATCTATGAAATTATGGGTGCTATCCATCAACGGAATACTCCTTAAAAATAGTTTTTTAGCCTCACTATATTGCTGATTATTAAATTGATATATTCCAAGATTGCTATAATAACTCGCTTCAAAAATATAACCTTGAGGTTTAGATTTATAGATTTTATAACCTTGTTCAAAGGTTGTTATTGCCTTTTGATTTTGATTTAATAGCAAAAATACTTTCCCAAGATTTAGGTAGAAATAATGAACTTTTGGGGCATCGGGATTCAAGGAAATTGCCCGTTGATAATAACTAATCGCTTCGGGATATTTTTTTTGAATGGAGGCATTCCGACCAAGGTTATTATAAACCACTTGCTTGTCAAAAAATGGGTCAAGGTTAGAAACATTAAGCGATTTTTTGAGGTATAAATCTGCCTTTTTTGTTTCGCCGTTTTGGATATATTCCTGCCCTAAATTGACGTAAAAATTTGGTAAATCTGATGAAGATTGAACCGCTTTACTCCGAGAAATAAGTTCAATAGATTTCTCCTTGAAATAATAAACGGAATCCTGATGATAGGTACGTTTGTAAAAGAGCGTCAAGAAACTATAAACTCTAAATAAGGTGGTATCATTCGCTGTAATTTTTGGCAAAACGTCATAACTCTTTCTAATATAATCAATGGCTTTTTGATTATTCTGTTGGGAGTAAAATACCGCTGAAACATCCGAAAGAGCTATTGAATAACGATGTAAGTCTTTGTTTTTTAATAGAATAGGTAATTGTTGAGCGTAATATCGTTGTGCCTCCGCCAGATTGCCTAATTCCCAAGCCGAATCCCCTTTTGCTTTTATCTTTTGAGTTTGGGCAATATAATTTTGCCCAAACGTATCATTGAAAGATAGTCCCAGAATGATAAAATACAATAAAATTATTCGGCTGAAAAAGGTAAGCATGGAGTATTTTGAAAGCGTTTTAAGGTTTCTAATAGAGATTTGACAACTTCTCAAAAGTTGTCAAATCTTATAAAATTAACACAAATTTTTCCATCAATTTGAAGGCGAAACATCTATATTCGTAGGATTTGGTTGTTTGATCGGTGGGACATTTGGAGGTGTAATGATATTTTCACTTAATGGATTTATCCTAATGTTATTGCTACTGGGACAGCCAAATCCAATGCTTACTTTTAGTCTAAAAATGGTGTTAATATTATTTAATTTATAGAAGAAAATTAGATTTTTTGGCTCAGCTACCGAATATCTCAAATCAAATGACCAAGCTGACTTTAAAGTCTCATCATTTGTTAGTTTTTTAATACGCTGCATATCAAGCGTATTTTCAGGTTTTAACCATTCTACCACAAGTCCATTTTCAGTAATAGTTTGTGTTTTTTGGAATGTTAAAAATGCTTTTTTTCCATTAACTTCTGTGGTATCATAACATTCCCTACGAGGCGTAGTATTTTTACCAGGAAAGTCAAAATAATATGCATCTTTCGGAATTACATCCAATATTGCCTCAAAAGTCACAATTCTTTGTTTTCCTTGAAACTTGTAGGTTTTATACTCATATTCACCGCTTCGCAACACTTGGATTCCGTAAGTATCTTGGTTTAAATAAATATCATTGCTTTCAGTAAAAACGTTATAAGTGGGGTCTAAGCCACTCAAAGTAGCAATCAGGGCTTGATTCACACTCATGTTTTCAAAAACATAAAACTTGATTTTGTTACCGTTGATTTCGTAAAGAGCATTTTTGGTTAACGAAGCCAGTTGAGGGGAGTACAAATTTTTGTTACTGTTAAAAGCAATGGACTGATTATTAATGTCTCGGCTTTGAATGAGAGCATCTTTTTGCACAGTCCGAGTTTGTCCGAATACGGTTTGAGTCAATAATAACAAGAAAAGAGATAAGCGAATTGATTTCATGATTTTACGAGATGTTTTGTGGATAAAAATTAAATTACGAAAAAATATTTACTTTTATCACATATACTTTCAAATCAGATTTTGTAACCTCAATATGACATAATTTGAAAATAATCTTGGATGAAAGAATATTTTTAGCAAAAATCAGATTAAAAAATCTCTATTATCTCTATAATTTTGTAGCATAAATATCAAAAAAATGCTCGACAATCTCAATTGGCAAACTGCCTCCGAAGAACTCTCAGATAAAGGTTTTGTAACCTTAAAATCTGTTCTCACGTCCACACAATGTGAAGAACTGATTGCTCTGTACAATCAACCAATCTATCGTTCCACTGTCAATATGGCACGTTATCAGTTTGGTTTTGGGGAGTATAAATATTTCAATTATCCGCTTCCTAATCTTGTTCAGAGCCTTCGTACCGAGATTTATCCACATCTCGCAAAAGTAGCTAATCGCTGGATGAATGTACTGAATATCAGCACGTTATTTCCAGAAAAGCATGAAGATTTATTGAAAATTTGTCATGAAAATGAACAAAATCGCCCAACGCCATTGATTCTGAAATATACCGAAGGCGGTTATAATACGCTTCATCAAGATTTGTATGGAGATGTGTGGTTTCCGTTCCAAATGGTGATTTTTTTGAACGAACCAAACCGAGATTTTACGGGTGGAGAATTTGTCTTGGTCGAACAACGCCCACGTATGCAATCCATACCAGAAGTGCTGACTCCAAATCAAGGTGATATTCTGATTTTTACCACAAATTTCAGACCCGTCAAAGGCACAAAAGGCTATTACAGAACCAATATGCGACATGGCGTTTCCAAAATTCGCTCAGGGATTCGGCATACTTTGGGGATTATTTTTCACGATGCTAAGTAGGGATTGGTTATTAGGAATTGGTTACTGGTTAAAAAAACTCTTCACTCACAAATCACAACTCATTACTCACAAATCACGACCAATGAACATACAACAACACATTGATTATCAACGAATTGAACAAGCGATTCAATTCATCGAAAATAATTTTCAACGTCAGCCAACCCTCAAAGAAATTGCCGAAGCCGTCAATCTTTCGGAGTTTCATTTTGATAGAATGTTCACCAAATGGGCGGGAACTTCACCGCAACGTTTTATGCGTTTTTTATCGAAAGAATACGCCAAAAATGTACTGAATGAAACCAAAGATTTGTTGGACACAACCGTACAAATGGGCTTTTCGAGTTCCTCACGCTTGCATGACTTGTTCGTAACGTATGAGGCAATGACACCCACCGAGTACAAGCGAAAAGGCGATGGACTTACGATTTCTTACGGAACGCATGAAACGCCTTTTGGTTATGCTTTTATCGCCATCACTTCTCGTGGAGTTTTGGAACTTACTTTTTTACAAAACGGAGAATCAATTGATGAATTAATTAGATTGAAAAACGAATTTAATAATGCACAATTTATTGAAAATCAAGAAGATACGTCTATTTTTATCAATCAAATTTTTATAAAAAGTGATTCCCAAAAACCTTTGATGATGCTATTGAGAGGAACAAATTTTCAAATAAAAGTATGGGAGGCACTCTTGAAAATCCCTTCTGGAAGGTTGGCTTGTTACGAAGATATTGCTAAATTGATTGATAAACCAACGGCACAAAGGGCAGTCGGAACGGCAATCGGAGCAAATAATATTGCTTATTTGATTCCTTGCCATAGAGTGATTCAGAAAGTAGGAACAACAGGAAATTATCGTTGGGGAGAATATCGTAAGAAAGCGATTTTGGGTTGGGAAGGGGCAAAGATTTAATTGACCGCAAAGACGGGAAGACGCTAACTAAAAACTTGCGTCATCCTGTCTTTGCGGTAAAACATTTTATTTCAAACCCTTCAAATAC
>JAYUOX010000066.1:0-5949 GCA_043760595.1 Cytophagales bacterium | reverse complement strand
ACCGCCAATTCTTATAAGCATTAATCAACCCATTAGTCGAAGAATCGTGTGAACTAACTTCTTCATTTCCAGATAATTCTGGTAAAATCTGATTGGCTAATTGCTTGCCTAATTCTACGCCCCATTGGTCAAAACTAAATACATTCCAAATAATTCCTTGAACAAAGATTTTGTGTTCATACATCGCAATTAGACTTCCTAACGTTCTCGGAGTCAGCGACTTAAATAAAATTGAATTCGTTGGACGATTACCTGTGAACACTTTAAATGGAGCTAATTCCTCAATTTCTTCTTGTGTTTTTCCAGCTTTTACTAATTCCTCCACAACCACTTCATGCGTTTTTCCATTCATTAGAGCCTCTGTTTGAGCAAAGAAATTGGACAATAACATTTGATGATGTTGCCCGATGGGATTGTGTGAAATGGCAGGAGCAAGAAAATCCGCAGGAATAATTTTTGTTCCTTGGTGAATTAATTGATAAAAAGCGTGTTGTCCATTCGTGCCAGGTTCTCCCCAAATAATTGGACCTGTTTGATAATTGACCGTTTGTCCATCTCGTCCCACTTGTTTTCCGTTTGATTCCATGTCTCCTTGTTGAAAATAGGCAGCAAAACGGTGCATATATTGGTCATAAGGTAAAATGGCTTGGGTTTCAGCCCCAAAGAAATTGTTATACCAAATCCCCAAAAGAGCCAAAATTACAGACATATTTTCGTTGAAATCAGCCGTGCGGAAGTGCTTATCCATCGCATGAGCCCCTTCCAAAAGTTCGACAAAGTTCTCGTAACCCACTGACAATACAATAGATAGACCAATGGCTGACCACAACGAATAACGACCCCCAACCCAATCCCAGAAGCCAAACATATTGTCAGGGTCAATGCCGAAGGCGGTTACTAACTTTTCGTTGGTTGAAACTGCCACAAAATGTTTGGCAACGGTTTCAGAAGAACCACCATTTGCCAAGAACCAATCACGTGCAGAATTTGCATTTGACATGGTTTCCTGAGTCGTGAAAGTTTTGGAAGCAATCAAAAATAGAGTCGTTTCTGGGTTGATTTTTTTCAAGACTTCTGCAATGTGCGTACCGTCCACATTCGAGACAAAATGTAGGTTCAACTGATTTTTATAAGGTTTTAGAGCCTCCGTTACCATCACAGGACCCAAATCTGAGCCACCAATTCCGATGTTTACCACGTCCGTAATGGCTTTACCAGAATACCCTTTCCATGCTCCCGAAATCACTTTTTCTGAAAAACCTTTCATTTTCTCTAAAACAGCATTCACATCAGGCATAATCTCAACACCATCCACGCCGATTGGTGAATTTGAGCGATTTCTCAACGCCACATGAAGGACAGCACGTTTTTCAGTTTGGTTAATGACATCACCCGTAAACATCCGCTCAATGGCATCGTCCAACTCACATTCATTAGCGAGAGCTACTAAAATTGCCTTGGTTTTTTCGGTAATTATATTTTTAGAATAATCTAATAAAATATCTTCAAAACGAATCGAAAATTTATCAAAACGCTCAGTATCGTTCTTAAAAAGGTCTTTAATGGTAGTTTCAGCGATTTCAGCCTTATGTTTAGTCAACAGCGAAAAGGCATGGGTTTGGTCGAAAGGGACAGATTTTAACATGATTAGTTTTATTTATATAAATGAGCGTCAAAATTACAAAACAGAAAATGAAAATCCATTGCAAAGCGAGGTTTTCACTTTGTAATGGATTCTGTGGGATTACGATTGAGTAGTCAGTACCATTTAAACAACGCTGTGTGTACTATAAATTGTTGATTTTTAGGAAATTAACGGTTCTTTATTTGGTATAAAGCTACATTCTAATTATAAAATACCTTTCAATATTCATAGCGAGGGGGTTAAACCTCACCATGAATATTGAAAGAGCAATTTGCTAAATTCTTTATAGTTCCGAAAATTATTTATTTGCCGAAAGAAAGCTGACCGCAAACTGCCACCGCAATTTTAGAATCCGCAGTACCATAATACAAAAAATATTTTTTCTTGAAATAGACTAAACCTTCCACAAAAACCACTTGATTTACCTGCCCAGTGAGTTCGTAGGGCTTTTCTGGTTTTATGAAATTTTCATCGGTTCGAGAAATTACTATTGTAGGATCATTTTTGTTTAACAATATTTGCCCTGCACTATATGCGTCTGGCGGCAATCCTGCAAAGCCATTTTCGTGCAAATTCATGGAATTATAGAGTAATAAAATGCCATTTTTCGTAATCATGGCAGGAGGTCCAGATTCTACTAATCGACTATCGAACTTATCGAGTCTTGCTCCAAAAATAGGTTTTGGTTTACCCGTTTTGTCTTCTACGATTTCCCAATTAATCAAATCTCTTGACGTTGCCAAGAAAATACTGGTATCACCAAAGTACATCCAATATTTTCCATTTATCTTCGTAGCTATCAATCTTGAATCAACTCTTCTACAAATAATTGCTCCTGATTTTGACCATAAGTCTTTGTATTTCAATTGATTAAAAGCTAAACCATGCTTCTTCCATTTTTGTAAATTTGAGGATGAAGCAATACACAGTCGGGCGGTTTTACCGTCATAAGTCGTGTAAGTAACTATGTATTTTCCATTTTCAGTTTCCACAATGCGAGGATCTTCGCAACCACCCGCCCACTCGTAAGGCTTCATAAAATCATTGTCTGGAAATAGGACAGGTTTGGATTGTCTTTTGAAATGAATGCCGTCCGAACTCATCGCCAAACCAATTCGAGAAGTTCCATCCACCGATTTCAGAGTATCTTCCGCCCGATAGAGCAAATATACCTTCCCATGTCGAACCACCGCCGCAGGATTATATACGTCCTTAGCCTCCCAGCGTACTTTTTGTTGGCTGACGGGGCAATTAAATTCTGTGTTTTTGATGGGTAATAAAATAGGATTATCGGTATCTTGTTTTATAAATGGCGTTAATGTCCAAGCGGGTTGTTGGGCGGAGGTAATGCCTGTAAATAAGGGCAAGAAAATGATAAGAAGAAGGAATAGTTTTAGTTTCATTGTAACTACTATTGACCGTAAAATAAAATTATTTGAATAAAAAATTGTATTATTTAATTATTTCAATAAATATTAATAAGTTTAAGCCATTAAAGATAAACTAATTTCAACGAATGGGTAAGAATATAATAATTTGTTGTGACGGCACAGGCAATGAACCATCCGATAAGCATAATTCAAATGTGGTCAAATTATACAGTTTGATTGAGAAAAATCCAGAAACACAAGTAACATTCTATGATACAGGTGTGGGTACATTTGGGCTTAAACCTTATACCGTTTATTCACGAATAACGGGGTTGGGGTTGAGTGAAAATATTAGACAAGCCTACTCATATCTAATGGCTCATTATCGTGATGGAGATAAAGTCTTCTTGTTTGGTTTTAGTCGAGGAGCTTATACTGTACGGTGTTTGGCTGGTTTGCTCAAAAAAATTGGATTATTACAAAAAGGAAACTTTAACCTTTTAGGTTTCGGAATCAATCAGTATTTTGATACAAAAAACGATAAAATTACGGAGGAGTTTAAACAGAATTTTTCGAGAGAGTGTAATGTACATTTAGTAGGTGTTTGGGATACTGTTGCAGCTTTTATCCCTTTTCCTCCAAACCGAAAATTCAAAAATAACAAACTCAATGCCAAAATTCCTTTTGGTTTTCAAGCATTAGCTATTGACGAAAAAAGGAAGAATTTTAAACACGAAATATGGGAAGAACAGGACGATATCGTAGAAACCAATCAGGTGATTGAACAAGTTTGGTTTGCGGGGGTGCATAGTGATGTAGGCGGTTCAAATGAATCATCGGGCTTATCTGACATTTCTCTTGAATGGATGATAGATAAAGCAAAAGCTCAGGGCTTAATCATGAAAAACGGTTATGAGTTAGAAATTAGAAAAGATATTAGTGACCGAATTTATGAATCTTACAAACATATTTGGAAGCTACGGTCGGAGTTTGTTAGAGAAATTTCGCTCGGCTCTAAAATACACTGTTCTGTTCTACAGAGAGTTATCAGAGGAATCAATAATTATCATCCCAAACAATTGCCCAAAGACCCAGATGATATTGTTGGAAATTATGAAATTGTTGGTAATTGTTGAAAAGTACCATTCTCCCAAGAGGAAATTTTGCTTTGTGAAGGAATGTCTAATAAATGAGCTAATTCTGTTTGTGAAAGGTGTTTTTCTTTCCGTAGTTTTGAATTGTTGACACTCTATAATTGGAGTTTTGGAGTAAGTTTTTTAAATTGTGGGATAAATCTAAAAATATGATTGCTGAACTAAAACAAATATCTACTCATGAGTTTCGCCAAATGGAATTTGACGAAAACGATGACGCATATTACGAATTAATCAATGGTTACATTATGAAAAAATCTGCACCAAGACCGCAGCATCAAAATATTTCGGTAAATCTAAGTTTTTATTTATTTGGATTTATTAAAGAAAAAAAAATGGGCAAACTTTTTACTGCCCCCATTGATGTTTTCTTGGATAATTTGAATGCAGTACAACCAGATTTAGTTTTCATACCAACTGAAAATCAGGCTATGATAACTGATGATGGAATTATAGGAATACCAGATTTAATGGTTGAAATTATTTCACCTTCTTCCGTGATTAGAGACAGAGTTGATAAAAAGAATTTATATGAACGCCTGAACGTAAAAGAATACTGGATTATTGACCCACAATATCAAGACATTGAAGTTTATACAATCCAGAATGGACGTTATGAATTATACAGTGGTGTAACGATGTTTGAAGGAGAATTGAAATCAATCGTTTTTGAAGGATTGACTATTAATTTAGCAGAGTTATTTGAGTAAACTTGTATTGATTAAAAGTAAAAAGGTCTTGGATTTACGTAAAATCCAAGACCTTTTTTGTTGTGCAAACTAAAAACCGTACGCTAATACCCCCTCAATAGTTCATCCAAAGAAATACCAAAAATTTCTGCTAAACGTTTTGCTTCCAGTACGTCTGGAATACAAGTACCATTCTCCCAAGAGGAAATTTTGCTTTGTGAATAAGTAAAATTGAAAATTGGTAATAATTTGAGTAAATTAGTATCAAAAAATACTATTATGAAATTTTCAGAGTGTACCATTCCTTTCTTAGAAAAACGGTTCGATTTAGTTGAAACAGATAAATTGAGTAGTCTAAATGACTGGTTATCAATGGAATCAGAGCTTTCTGAGTTCCAGAAAATGAGTTTATTGTTTCATCAAAAAGAATTGAAGTTCAATATTTGGAATTGGAATGAACAAGAATTATCCCTTCATTTTATTGGACCGATGATTTCATTATCTGAGTTTTCAACAAATGCCTTTAATATCTTTGCTCAAAGAACGCTTACAGGAATTATTGATGATGTGGAACTAAGTGGAAAACCTGATGGAATCATTGCCAAAGGACGACGTGAGCCTGAGATTCCGTATTTTTGCTTTCAAGAATATAAAAAGGAACTTGACCCCGATGGTCATCCGTTACCACAGGTTTTAGGAGCAATGTTAGTTGGGCAAACATTGAATGTAGAAAATCAACCTATGTATGGATGTTATGTGATTGGTAAAATGTGGACTTTTGTGGTTTTGGAAAACAAGAAATACTCTACTTCTGAAAGTTATGATGCTACATCTGATGAAATTTTTACCATTTTCAAAATGTTATTGAATCTAAAAAAGACAATTGAAGCATTGACAGCATAATTTCATTGAGTGTAAAAGCAAAAAGGTCTTGGGTTTACATAAAACCCAAGACCTTTTTTGTTGTGCAAACTAAAAATTGTAACTCAACTCCCACTCAAAAGTTCATCCAAAGAAATACCAAAAATCTCTGCTAAACGTTTTGCTTCAAGTACGTCTGGAATACAAGTACCATTCTCCCAAGAGGAAAT
>JAYUOX010000065.1:0-18198 GCA_043760595.1 Cytophagales bacterium | reverse complement strand
AAAATTGCTCCAATTAAAGGATGTCGTTCTTCTCAAATTTTCTTAGGAAATGGATCAGATGAGCCAATTGACTTGATTATCCGCTTGACTTGCGAACCCCAAGAAGACAACATTATTATTCTTCCTCCTACTTACGGGATGTATGAGGTAAGTGCAAATGTGAATAATATTGACATACAAAAAATACCGTTAACGACTGATTATCAGTTAGATACAAAGAAAATTATTGCTTCAATTAATCCCAAAACGAAGTTGATTTTTATTTGTTCACCTAATAATCCAACGGGTAATTTGATTGATAGAAAAGCAATATTGGAAATTGTCAAGAACTTTCAACAGGGCATCGTTATCATTGATGAAGCCTACAATGATTTTTCTGATGAACCTTCTTTTATTCCAGAATTAGATAAGTTTCCTAACGTAATGGTTTTACAGACTTTCTCAAAGGCTTGGGGCTTGGCTTCTCTACGTCTGGGTATGGCATTTGGTAATGAGGAATTAATTAAATTATTGAACAAAATCAAATATCCCTACAATATTAATGGGCTAACTCAGAGGGAAATATTAGGAAATATAGGGAACATTGATTTCGTAAAAAATTCAGTCAAAACCCTAAATCAAAATCGTGAAACTCTGATTTCAAAATTAAAAACGCTTTCAATCACAGAGATAATTTACCCGTCAGATGCAAATTTTTTATTGGTAAAATTTACCGAAGCCAAGCGTATTTTTGATTATTTGATAGAACAAAAACTCATTGTCAGAGATCGCTCAAAAGTCCATCTTTGTAATAATTCTTTGAGAATTTCGGTAGGAACTGAAGAAGAAAATGTACAGTTAATTAATCTTTTGAAGCAATATGAACCATTAAATTCAATATAAAATGAAAAAAATATTACTACTTACATTACTGATTATCAGTTCATTAACTGGACATTCACAAGAAAAAGGTTGGGCTGTAGGAGCAAAAATTGGCGATCCTTCTGGTGTTACGTTTAGGCATTATTTAGGAAACGATAAGAATGTTGTTGAAGTTAATGTGGGAGTTTACGGAGCTATTTGGGGACTGAAAAGTAATTATAAAACTGGACAGTTTGACGGAGCGGGATTTTCATTCAGTGGGCTCTATTTATGGCACAACGAAATGACTTCTAACCTAAAAAATTATTATGGATTTGGGGTTCAGTTTACTTCGAGAAATTGGTACGAAACTAAAAATGGCGTTAGACAAGAAAACCCAGCTACCGGACTTGGAGGACTTGGACAGGTTGGATTAGAATATTATTTATCAAGTTCACCTCTTTCGATTTTTGGAGAGGTGGGTGCTTATATAGAGCTTGTTCCAGCTATTTTGCATTTTCATCCACAAGGAGGTTTAGGTGTTCGGCTAAATTTTTAAGATATTTTCTAATTCAGTTTTGCAAAATGGGCTTCAATGCCTACTTTTGTAAAACCAAAAGGGGGATTAGCTCAGTTGGCTAGAGTACTTGCCTGGCAGGCAAGGGGTCATCGGTTCGAATCCGATATTCTCCACTTTACACAAAAAAGACCTTGAAAGTTAGTTTCAAGGTCTTTTTTGTGTAAAAAATATACTAATCTTTTAAGAAAACCTTCCGAATTCCTATCAAAATAAATATCAAAAATGTGTAAAAAACAAAAAATGGAATAATATATTCTATCAAATTCATAGGCAACATAACCGCTATAATCAGTAATTGGAAGCCCAATCCATAAATTGAAAGAAGTGTCATAAACCAACTGGGAAATGCTTTGACCCTGTGGGCATCTTTATCCAAAAAATGAATTGATCTATCAAAAACACCATAAGCAATCGAATACATTCCAAATAAAATATCCACAGACTTCTGACTTTCGTGTGGGAATGCCTTGGGTGATTTATATTCAAAAATCTTACTGGTCGAGTCCCCTCCTACTAATTTATTCCTCAAAATCACGTAATAATAATTATACAAAGTACCCTGCAACTGTATACCAATAAACGCTAAAATAGTAAACCAAAATGATGCTTTTGAAACATAGCAAATCGTCATCAAAAACATAAAATTAAGGATTATATCAAATACACTATCAAGATAACGTCCTGTGTATGAGGGTGTTTGTTTGATTCTTGCTAACTCCCCATCGGCAGCATCTATGATTGATTTGAGAATTAGAAAAAATCCAGCGGCAAAATAATACCCTTTCAAAATGCAGAAAATAGCAATCAAACCTGAAATTCCAAAGAGTAAAGTAACATGAATAGGCGTGAAACGGGTATCTTTGAGTTGGTTGGCAAACACCGTAGCGAAGGGTCTTCCATAATCTGACAAATCAAGGAATTTGTCTTGGGCAGCAAGTTTTGACATTTAATGGTACAATAAAAGTACTCGACAATATAGTCGCACCACAAAGGTAAGTGTATTATATTTTTAACCCAAAAATTAAGAGAATGTTAAATCTTCTATCTTTGTAATTCCCAAATAAAATCAACAAACATGAAAAAAATTCTTATCGCATTATCAATCAATCTTGTATCCTTTTTTGTCAAAGCCCAAAACTTTTCTGTGGCTCAACAAGACTCCGCTTTTGTCCGTGAAAATTATGTCAAAACTCAGGTACAAATTGCTATGCGGGACGGCGTTAAACTCTTTACCAATGTTTATACGCCCAAAGACGCTTCTTCGTCCAATCCATATCCAATCGTAATGCAACGTACTTGTTATGATGTTTCGCCTTATGGAAAAAATGATTATCCAAAGATGCTATACTATTCACGTTATATGATGCGAGAGAAATTTATTTTCGTAGATCAGGATGTTCGTGGACGTTGGATGTCGGAGGGAGTTTGGACAAATATGACTCCTCAAATTCCTAATAAAACCAAAAATACGGACGTAGATGAGTCTTCAGATACGTATGATACGATTGATTGGTTAGTAAAAAACCTTCCAAATAATAACGGAAAAGTTGGTCAATACGGCATTTCATACCCAGGTTTTTATACCGTTGCAGGGGCATTGTGCGGGCATCCTGCCTTGAAAGCGTCTTCACCACAAGCACCCGTTTCCGATTTTTTCTTTGAAGATTTTCACCATAACGGAGCCTTCACGATGGGTTATGGTTTGACATTCCCCGTTTTTGGAGTCCAGCACCCCAAACCTATGACAGAGTCTTGGTATGATGACAAATACCCTAAAATCAATACATTAGATGGTTTTGAATGGTATAAAGCAATGACTCCTCTGAAGAATTTTACCAAAGTTTATGGTGATAATTTCTTTTGGCAAGAACACATTGACCACCCCAATTATGATGAATTTTGGCAAAAACGGAGCATTGTTCCTCATCTGAAAAATATCAAAAACATCCCAGCAATTATGACTGTGGGGGGATGGTTTGATGCTGAGGACATTACAGGACCTTTGGTAGTTTATAAAAACGTAGAAAAAAATAATACAAATAACTACAATACGCTCGTGATGGGACCTTTCGGACACGGTGATTGGGCGAGAGAGCAAGGACATCATTTTCACTCAAATATCTATTTTGGGGATAGTATTTCAACCTATTTTCAGAAAAATATTGAGTTAAAATTCTTCAAACATTTCTTGAAAGGTTCTGGTGATGGAAATACGGGTTTACCAGAAGCGTTTTTGTTTGATACTGGTAAAAAAGAATGGCGTGAATTTTCGGAATACCCTGTTAAAACCGCCCAGAAGGTTGATTTTTACTTGAATCCAAATGGCAAAATCAATATGGAAACATCAGTAAGAGGCTTTGCTGAATATCTTTCTGACCCCGCAAAACCTGTTCCTTACACGGAAGACCCCAAGCAGATTTTAGGATTTTCACCACGCAGATACATGAGTGAAGATCAACGTTTTGCAGGTCGTAGGACTGATGTTTTGGTTTTTGAAACGGATATTTTGACCGATGAAATGACTTTGGGAGGTGAAATCAAGGTAAATCTAAAAATTTCAACCACTGGAACGGATGCTGATTTTTTCGTAAAATTGATTGATGTTTATCCCAGTAATGAACCAAATAGCCCTTACACCCCAAAACACATTACTTTGGGTGGTTATCAACAAATGGTGCGTAGTGAAGTGATGCGTTCACGTTTTAGAGAATCATTTGTGAAGCCAAAACCACTTATTGCCAATCAGAAAACGGATATAGATTTTCGTTTGCAAGATGTGTTACATACTTTCAAAAAAGGACATAAAATCATGATTCAAGTGCAATCAACGGCTTTCCCTTTGTTTGACATTAATCCTCAGAAATACGTGGATAATATTTATAAAGCCAATGAAACTGATTTTATCAAGGCTACGCAACGGGTTTACGGAGATAGTAAAATAACTGTTGAAATTTTGAAATAAAATAATGCTGCCACCAAGACTCAAAGTCACGAAGAAAACACTTTATTTCTTTGAGTCTTAGTGGCAATATGTAATTAAAAAAAGATGAAAATATTACTAATCACAATATTTAAAATATTTATTCCTCTATCACAACCAACTGATTCACTGAAAGTTATTTCCCCAATTGAGACTATTCAGCGAAAAATTGATTCATTGGTAAATTCTCCTTTTCTCGAAAATGGATTTTTAGGATTGAGTATTAAATCGGTGAATTCAGATAAAAATATCATTGAACACAATCCTAAAAAAAGCCTTCAACCCGCCTCAACTTTGAAATTAATTTCAACGGCAACGGCTTTGATGACTCTGGGAGAGGACTTCAAATATTCCACAACTCTTGAATACTCTGGGCAAATTAAGGATTCTGTGCTCACGGGTAACATCATCATCAAAGGCTCAGGCGACCCTTCCTTGGGGTCGTGGCGGTATAAAAATCTGCCTGATTACAAGCAACTGAGCGAATATTGGGCTAAGAAAATCAAGGATTTGGGTATCAGGGAAATACAAGGTAGAATCTTTGGCGATGGAAGTATTTTTGACGAAAACGTGATTGCCGATACTTGGATTTGGGGCGATATAGGCAATTATTATGGCTCAGGGGCGTATGGATTAAATATCAATGAAAATTTGTATTGGGCGACTTTCAAGCCATCCAATTATTTGGAATCAGCCGAATTGGTAAAAACTTCCCCTGAACTACCCTATTATCAAAAACTCAATCGGGTACTAACGGACAAGGCTGGAACGGGCGATCAAGTTAATATTTATTCAACGCCATACCAAGATATTTTGGTGATGGAAGGGTTCGTTCCGAGGGGTGATAATTTCTCAGTAAAAGGCTCAATTCCAGACCCAGCCTTGTTTTCAGCTTATTTCTTGGGTAAAAAATTAGAAGAAATTGGCGTGAAAATTTCTGAAAATCCTCTGTCATATCTGGAAGCCAATAAGAAAAATATTTACTTCCCAAAGCCCTTTCAAACTATTCCGATTGATACTTTAATCTCACCCCCACTTCGTGAATTAGTCCGTGATTGTAATTTTCAGAGCATCAATCTTTATGCAGAGGCTTGTTTGAAAACGCCCTCCGTAATGCTGAACTTAGGAAGTTCAACTGATGCAGCCGTGAAAGGATTGAAGCAAATTTGGCAATCGAAAGGGTTAAAATTGGAAGGTCTGAAAATGAAAGATGGAAGCGGACTTTCTCCTTCCAATAGCATTACGCCAAACAATATGACGGATGTTTTGAAGACAATGTATTTGGAAAAATCATTTAATTCATACTACGAATCTATCCCGATTGTGGGTGTGTCTGGAACGGTTCAAAACTTAGCTAAAAAATCTCGTGCCGTTGGTAATGTGAGAGCAAAAAGTGGTTCAATTGATGGTGTTAGGGCTTATGCAGGATATTTTACCGCCCGCAATGGAGAAATATTTTGTTTTTCTATAATGTTGAATAAATATAATGCTGACTTGGGATCAGCTACTCGTGAGTTGGAGAAATTGATTGTGTTGATAGCGGAGCTGTGATTGCAATAGATTAGATAACTGCAAAACGTCGCACCGTTTAAAAAGTTGTCTAATCTCAAATTCCAACAAAATCCTCCCTCATCGGATTAAAAACATCAATCAAAACGCCATTCTCTAAACAAACTGCCCCGTGCAGTACATCAGAAGGCACAAAATAAACATCGCCTTCTTTCAAAATTTTCATTTCTCCATCAATTGTAACTTCAAAAACGCCACTGGCAATGTAGCTAATTTGTAGATGTGGATGCTTATGAGTTACTCCTATTCCACCCTTTTGAAAAGCCACTTTCACCAACATCAAGTCGTCGTTATACGACATGATTTTACGTTTGATTTTAGTATCTACTATTTCCCAAGGAATTTCATCATCTTGGACTAATGTTTTGTTAAATTGTATCATAAATCATTATGGTTATGCTACTATTTATAAGGGATTTAGAGTAGAATAGGTTTTCAACCTATTCATGGAATCCGATGAACAGGTCGGAAACCTGTTCTACATTCAATCCCGTACAAATCATAGTAGAACCACTATTTTTAAATAAAATGCCTCTGAATGTTGATTCAAAGGCATTTTAGGGTTAATCCAGTTTCAATACAGCCATAAACGCCGACTGTGGAATTTCTACGTTTCCAACTTGTCTCATCCGTTTCTTACCTTTCTTTTGCTTATCTAATAATTTACGTTTACGTGAAATATCGCCACCATAACATTTGGCAGTAACATCTTTTCTTACGGCTTTCACAGTTTCACGGGCAATGATTTTCTGCCCGATTGCTGCTTGGATGGCGATGTCAAATTGCTGTCTCGGCAATAATTCACGCAATTTTTCACATAAACGTTTTCCCCATTCATAGGCTTTATCACGGTGAACGATAGCAGAAAGGGCATCCACAGTTTCTCCGTTCAACATCACATCCAATTTTACCATTTCTCCGATTTCGTAATTTTTATATTCATAATCTAATGAAGCATATCCACGAGAAATCGTTTTGAGTTTATCGAAGAAATCAAAAACGACTTCTGAAAGTGGCAAGTCGAAAGATAGTTCCACACGGTCAGAAGTGAGATAAATTTGATTTTTTAGGCTACCTCTTTTATCCAAACACATTTTCATAATCGGTCCAACGTAATCGGCTTTCGTGATGATTTGAGCCTTTATGATGGGTTCTTCAATGTAATTTATCAAGTTTGGTTCGGGCAATTCAGAAGGGGCAGAAACCCAAAGTTCTTCACCATCAGTTAATTTGACATTAAACTTCACAGAAGGAACCGTGGTGATGACGGTCATGTTAAATTCACGTTCCAAACGCTCCTGGACAATCTCCATGTGCAACATTCCCAAGAATCCGCAGCGGAAACCAAATCCCAAAGCCATTGAAGTTTCGGGTTCCCAAACCAACGACGCATCGTTTAGTTGGAGTTTGCCCATAGCATCCCGTAAATCCTCGAAATCAGTGGTTTCAACGGGATAAATTCCCGCAAAAACCATTGGTTTAACTTCCGAAAATCCTTCAATAAAGTCTTTACAAGGTCTATCACGGTGTGTAATCGTATCTCCAACTTTTACTTCCTTAGCTTCCTTAATTCCAGAAATCAAATACCCTACATCGCCCGTACTGATTGAGTTTTTAGGTTCTTTTTCAAAGCGTAGTGTTCCGATTTCATCCGCAAAATATTCTTTGCCAGTGGCAACGAATTTTACTTTATCCCCTTTCTTGATTGTCCCATTAAAAACACGAAACATTACCTCAATGCCACGGTATGAATTAAATTCCGAATCAAAGATTAAAGCCTGCAATGGTGCCTCTGGGTCTCCTTTCGGGGCTGGGATTCTGTCAATAACCGCCTCTAAAATATCTTCAATACCGATTCCAGCTTTGCCAGATGCAAGAATGATTGAATCACGACTGCAACCCAATAAATCCACTATTTGGTCTTTTACTTCCTCAATCATTGCCCCTGGCAAATCAATTTTATTCAATACTGGAATAATCTCTAAGTCATGCCCCAACGCCAAAAAAAGATTTGAAATCGTCTGAGCCTCAATGCCTTGTGCTGCATCCACAATCAGTAATGCACCCTCGCAGGCAGCAATGGAACGTGAAACTTCATAGGAAAAATCTACGTGTCCAGGCGTATCAATCAAGTTGAAAACAAAATCTTCGCCACGAGAAATATAATTCATTTGGATGGCGTGAGATTTGATTGTGATGCCTCGTTCTCGTTCCAAATCCATGTCATCAAGCAACTGAGCCTGCATTTGACGTTTTTGGACGGTTTCAGTAAACTCAATCAAACGGTCAGCCAAGGTGCTTTTGCCGTGGTCAATATGTGCAATAATGCAAAAATTACGAATGTTCTTCACTTTCTTTATTTAACAGTAATAATGATTCATCAAAAAGTTACTACATTTTGTGTAGTTTACAAGTTTTGATACATTTACGTAAAATTACGTCCATAAATTTGATTTTAACATCGAAATTAGTTTAAATTGTGATTTAGAACGGAAAATCAACGTTTTAGGTTTATTTAATTTTCGTCATCAACTAAAACCCGCTAACTCATGAATTATTTAGAATACATCGATGCTTATCGGGAGCTAATAAAGAAATTTGGTATTGAACCGTCCAAAGAAGTAATTGCTCTTATTTTTCAAAATACAGAGCAAAAATTATTTAAAAAGGGAGAAATTATTTTGAAACAAGGTGAAGTTAGTAATGAAGCCTATTTTATGATAAAAGGACTTGTTCGGAGCTATAATATCTTACCGAATGGAACGGAGAAAACGTATATAATTTGCCGTGAACAAAATCTGTTTAATGAGTATTCGAGTTTTATGACCAGAAAACCCTCGACAGAATACTTAGAAGCCATTGAAGAAACAGTGGTTCTCTGTGTCAGTTACGAAAATCTCATTGGTCTCTACGATAAATATCATACATGGGCAACGATTGGCAGAAAGATTAGCGACCTCAATTATATCGTATCATTGGAACGTTTGAAGTTATTAATGAATAAGGATGCTGAACAGCGATACAACCGTTTTTTGGAATTGTTTCATACCATTATTGATAGAATTCCGCAAAATGTGGCTGCTTCGTATTTAGGTATCACTCCACAGTCATTCAGTCGTTTGAAAAGAGAGATTAAAATTAAGCCTGAACTGCAAAATGTGGTCATTAATAAAACTGTGAATTTTCACCAAAAGAAAGAAACAAATACCCAATTAAATATTTCTGATCAAGATCTTACCGCTTTTTATGAGCAGATTAAATCAATAGGGTCAAATCCCAGTATTGATGATTTAGCTTTGATTTTGCCCTACGTTACTCAAAAGTCTTTCAAAAAAGGGGATTTATTACTGCAAGTTGGGGACATTTATAAAGAAATTTACTTTAATACAAAAGGGATAGCAAGAACTTATTTTCAGTTACCAAATGGCTCAGAAAAAACTTACTACATACTTCCAGAGCATACTTTTTTTTCGGATTATGCCAGTTTCATTGCTCAAAAACCATGTACTGAAAACATTGAAGCCATAGAAGATATGGATGTTTATTGTATCGGTTACGAAAATTTAATGTACCTATACGAGAACTACCACATCTGGGAAAAGATTGGCAGGTATTTTTGTGATTTTAATTTTACATTTGCCCAAAAACGCCTCCGTTCTATGATGAATGATGATGCCTCCACTCGCTACAAAAAATTTACGGTGAATTATACTGAAATTTTGCATCGAATCCCTCAGCACATTGTTGCTTCTTATCTGGGCATAACTCCCCAATCGTTTAGCCGTTTGAAGAAGGAAATGGATGCTTTATAAAGAAATCAAATCATTACCCATTGCATCATCAGACCCGTCAGATAACCCAAATAAGTACCAAGAGCATACCCAAGAATTGCCAATAAAACCCCCACAGAAGCCAATGAGGGATGAAAAGCCGCCGCAACCACCGAGGCAGAAGCGGCACCACCCACATTTGCCTGTGAGCCAACTGCCGTAAAAAAGTAGGGTGATTTGGTGAAATAAGCGGCAATCAAAGTGAACGAAGCGTGAAAAAACATCCAAATAATTCCTACCAAAAATAATTGTGGTTTCTCAAAAACGGTAATGATGTTCATTTTCATCCCAATAGTGGCAATGAGAATGAATAAAAAAATACTACCAAATTTTGACGCTCCAACGTTTTCAATTTCTCTCGCACGAGTTTGAGACAAAATCAGTCCGAAAAGCGTAACCAATGAAATTACCCAAAAGGATGAAGAAGCCAAACTGAACTTTTTGAGATTGGGGAAATTATTACTGATAAAAGGCACAATCACATCCGCCAAGGCATGAGCAAGGGCGGTTGTTCCAAAGCCTACAAAAAGTATCAAAAGCAAATCTGTAAAGCTCGGATTTCGTTGGTTATCAGCGTATTCACGTTCTATTTTTTCTCTAATATCATCAACTGCACTCGTATCTGCACCCATCCATTTGTCGATTTGGGGGGCTTTACTGACTCCAAAAAGTAATAAAGCCAACCATAACTCCGCCGTGAGGACATCTACGGCAATTGCTTGTGAAAAAATTTCTGCTGAAGGATTGAAGACTTCTTTCAGAGCTGTTTGATTGGCACTGCCTCCAATCCAACTCCCTGCAATGGTAGCTAACCCCCGCCAAGTTTCACCCGAAACGGTTTCGGGACTAATGGTTTTGACAATCCATAATGCCACAGGTCCACCCACCATTACGCCCAAAGAACCCGCCAAAAAGACGATAATTGCTTTTGGTCCTAAACGTTTAAGTGCTTGAAAATCAATACTTATCGTAAAATAAACTAAACAAGCTGGTAGCAAATATTTGGAAGCGACATCGTATAGTTTAGAATTTTCACCCGAAATAATATTAAACGAATTAAGTATTCCTGGGATAAAATAGCATATCAAAATACTTGGGAAGAAAAGATAAAATTTCTGCCAAAAACTGTTCCGGAGAGATGACGTATAAAAGGTGAAGTAGATTATTCCGAGTAAAATTCCAAAAACTACGGCATCGTTAGTGATTAAGGTTGTTTGCATGGCGATAAAATCGTTGATGGTTATTCGATGGTTGATGTTCGTTAAGTTAAAGAAACAAAAAACCCTATAAAAACGGAAGGCTTCGCTCAATGCGAAGCCTTCCGTAAAATCAAAAACTATAATTCAAACATCTGTCCGTATTCTGGAATCTCCACATTTGGGTAGCCTTCATCTTCCAAAGCATCCCTAAAAACACCCATACTTTCGTATTCTCCGTGAATCAAAAACACCTTTTTGAGTTTTTCTTTTGATTGTTTCTTCACAAAGTTCAATAAATCATTTTGGTCACCGTGTCCTGAGAATACATCAATTTTCTCTACATTTGCTAACACATTATGCTCTATGTCCTTGATTTTGAGGGTTTTCTGTCCATTCATCAATCGCCAACCGAGCGTTCCTTCGGACGCATATCCTACCAAAAGTATCGTACAGTAGGGGTTATTTATGTTGGCAGCAATGTGTTGCTCTACTCGCCCACCCGAAATCATCCCCGAAGCTGAAATAATGATACAAGGTTCGTTATAATTAGAAATAGCCTTACTCGATTTCTCGGATTGAACGTATTGCAAATTCTCAAAATCAAAAAGCGAATCGTTTTCAGCCTGAAAATCACGAGCTTCTTTATTTAATTGCGATAAATTTTTCTGATAAACTTTGGTCGAAGCATAAGCCAATGGACTATCACTGAATACTTTAATGGGTTGAAATCCATGTTCAGAATACAATTTATTTAAGGTAAAAAGTAGAGCTTGGGTTCGTCCAACCGAAAAGGCAGGGATAATTAACCGTCCAGGAATATCAATACAAGTACGTTTGATTACATCGCCAAGGGCTTCTTCGGGCGATTGTTTGTCTTCGTGTAGTCTTGCTCCGTAAGTCGTTTCGCAAAGCAAATAATCAACCTCGGGTACTTCACTCGCTGGCGAAATATGAAGAGGATAATTATTTCGACCAATATCACCTGAAAAACAAATGCTTTTCGTCTTTCCGTTTTCTTTAACTTCCAAAATAATATGAGCAGCACCCAGCAGGTGTCCCGCTGGAATAAAAGTTACGTAGGCGGTATCAGAAACTTTAAAACGATGATTGAAACGAATCGTTACAAAATTAGACATGGCTTCTTCAACGTCTCTTTGTAGGTACAAATCACCCTTGGTGAGCAATCTGTCCATTTTTTTCTTCTTTTTTCTACTATCCCCTTCTGCTTGTTTCATCTTTTTCAAGTTCAAATTTGCAGAATCGTGTAAAAGTAGATTTGTTAATTCGGCTGATGGCGATGTACACAAAACTTGCCCCTCATAACCTTCACGGTAGAGCATTGGAATATTCCCAGAATGGTCAATGTGTGCGTGTGTAAGAAGAACTAAATTTACTTGTGAAGCCTCAAACGGAAAAAATGCTTTGTTAGTAACGGGCTGACCGTAGTCAATATCTCGCTCCATATTTGTTCCGCAATCAATCAGAATTTTATATTCATCGTCTAATTCAAGTAAATACATACTACCTGTTACCTGCCTCGTAGCTCCCCAAAAAGTTAATTTCATTCTATAATTTGTTATTCGTTGATTATTTGAGCTTATGATTGTTCGTTAGAGGACGTATTTAAAAAGATGGGTTTTACAAAGATACCAAAAATAAGTTCTCGGCGAAGTGTTATTGGTTGTCTTTTGTAATAAAATATAAAGTAATTACAAAAGTCCCCCAAAGTTTTGTGTAATTCGAGAAAACGGACATCTTGCTGTTTTGAACGGATTTACAGAAAATCTCCCCGCACAAGCCATCGAAGTGAGCTTGGGGTTTACGATATTTTCAAAATGATGAGGTGAGTTCATCCAACCATTTACAATATTTCGGGCTAATTCTGCGTATGTCTGGACTGGAATAATTTTTTTCTTATCACAGTTCAGATATATATAGTCTTCGCCATTTTTGGGGTGTTGAAAACAATATAATTTGTCCTTTCCACCAATAATATCGTGTTGGGCGATGTTCTCTGCCATACGTTTAAATTCAATGGTATAACGAAAAATGCGGTCTTGAATTTTCTTATTGGCTGGGCTGTAAGGATTTTCGTGATTATAAAAATCTTGTTCAATCATTGCTTCTGAGTGTCCATTAGCAGCTTTGTGGATAGTAGATGAATATTCAAAAACGGGTAAATTGTGTTTCACCCTTTGTTCGTTTGTAGCGTGAAAAAGGGCGGCATCAAATAAATTATCATTGGGTTTGCGAGCGTCAATGGGCTGATTCACTTCTGGTATTTTCATAAAATTAGTAGCTGTCATTTTATAAAAATCGGAATCCAGTTGAGCAAAGATGGTAGTGGGAATTAGCAAGAATAAAAAAAGGTATTTCATAAAGTCTATTTTCAAAAATAAACGAATGAATTACCTTTTTAGTTTACGAATATGGCTACTTATTTCGCAAAATCACTCGCTAATTTATTCAATTCAACATCTGATACTTTTCCAGAAGTTATTACAGTTCTATATCTAAATGTTACCGATTGATTGGGAGCGAGTTTGAAATTCAATTCTTTTTTGTCTTTACTAAATACTTTTTCCCCCAATGGATTAGCCGAAAAAAGTCCGTAACCCCTTGCGTGCCAATAAGTTGGATAATTTACATTACTCGGATGGTCGATGATGGCTACTGAAATATCTTCATTTTTGATTCTACCCGCAAGGTTCATCCACTTGCCTCTGGTACTCCAAACATCTTCACCATTAACGTTATCAGGATTATGATAATTACCCGTGATTCCCGTATTATCCAATTTATCAACTTTGGTTTCAAGTCCGTTGGCATCCACAAAAATATCGGGTTTGTCAGAAGGATGTTCTAACTCTCTGGCAACTCTGATTGCAAAAAATCCATCCTTGACATCTTTAAAGATAACCTCCTCATTTTGAGCCGTTAAGGTCGTAATTCTATCAATAATTCTTTGGTTTCCTTTGGCATAAAAAACATAATTGGTCGTTTCTTTCAAAAGATTTTTGCCTTTTCCATCGGTATCAACCCAATCGGCAGTAACTGTCAAACTTGCCTTCCCTTTCCCTGCTCTCGACTGTACAATTCCTGTATGTTTGATAGTGCCATATTTTGAACGGTCTTTGATGGCGGTTGAATTATTCCAAAAATCAAATCCATTTACAGATTCATAGTTCAACCACATACCTACATGATGCGGGTGATCGATGCGTTCGCCCGCCCGTGAAGCGAATGGATAACCACGAGTAATGGTCGTACCCTGAGAAGTCAGAATTGGGAAAAGGACTGGTTTTTTAAGAACAGAATCACTTGGATAGAAATAAGATGTGAATAGTTTTTGGTCCACTAAAACTTCAACTTTATGTTCTTTTGCCTTGAAAATCAATTGAATACGATTCTTTTTGCTTTGGGCAAAAGACTGGCAAGCAAACAACGTGATTAGTAAAATCGTGGTGATGATGTTTTTCATGGGATGAATTTTAGTATTTCAGTAAAGAGTCATTTCTTATGAAAATTTACTTGAAACCCGTCATACTTTCTTGGACATCACCAATCTTAACCAATAAATAACCCCTACAAAAACAATAATTTCAAAGGTATATTCGAGGGCAAATTTTGCTCCTAACAGATTATCAAACCGTAAAAATGGCTTATCAATTCTAAACCAAAATGAGGGTTGAATCGTGGCAAATGTTTGAAACATAAACGTCAGAATGAGAAAGTTTTTATTCTTGAAAAAATCAAAACAAAACAGTAATGGCATAGCATAAATAAAAATATAGTTGGCATAAGCCCCAATCTGAACAATCATCATCGTAGCGAAAATAATAATCCAAATTCGTGGGATAAACACCTGTATATTAAGGGTTTGTGTTTGGAAGGTTTGCCAAGCAGAGATACTTAAAATTACGAAAAGCCCTATCCAATTCAATAATTTTATGTCTGATGTAAAACCATAATCCCAAATCAAAGGATTAATAATTGACCACAAATTGACTGCCATTGGGTCTTGTGCCAACCGAATGGGCATCAAAAAAGAATCGCCATCCAAATAATACAAAATCAATAAAACGGGCAGCCCAATTACGGCATTACCCACAATGAATTTTATTTTATCTTTTACCTTAAATAACAACAACGGAAGCAATAAAACGAAGAAGGCTTTGGTAGAAAGTAGCCCCAGACCTGTGATAATCCCCAAGATAAAATCTGACTTTTTGTGTTGCCACGCATACACGACTAAACACGCAAATCCCCACATCCAAATATCTTCTTGTCCACCCAATACACAAAAAATATACGGAGCAGGTAAGAGTAAATAAATAAGGGCTTTAAATAAGGTAGATGCCTGATTTTCAGAAGGATAAGTTTTCATGGTTAGCCATAAAACCAATAATTCTATCAAAATCATTAATAAAGTTATGGCTCTGGCAGTGTCCCAAAAGAACAATAAAATGGAAGTGATGTAGGGGAAAAATGGAGAATAAACGGAGTCGAAATCTCGGTAAACTAATTCAAGTTTGGCTGCGTGTTGGGCGGATTTCCAGAAGATTTTTACGTCTGATTGGGCATCAAATCCGTAATAGATATACACGACGAAAAATGGAATTATTCTGCAAATAAAAGCAAGAATAACAAAAGATTTTGATGAACCAAATTTTTTAAAAATACTTTCAATTTCTATTCTAAATTTAAAAGCCAAATAGGCAATTAAACACAACCCGATGGAAATGAATGCTTTGTTATAAACTATTTCGTAAGTATCGTAATTGAACATTATTATATTTGTATGACAGGTTTCCAACCTGTTCTTAGAGTCAATAAACAGGTTGGAAGCCTGTTATATTTTTATTGCTTTCCACTTTTCACTATCGCAAATTTATCCTTTAATTTCAAAAATGGTTTTTCAAAATATTGATAAGAAAGTCCCGAAATGATAATTGTTATGATAATTGTGAGCGGATAACTAATCCAGTTGCTTTGGTTGTGGTTGAAAGCTATTTTTACGGCAATGACCACCGCAATGGTGTGGTACATATACAATCCGTAAGAAATCTTGCCGAGGTAATCAAAAACAGGATTTTCTAAGCTCAAAATGGTTTTTGGATTTTTGGCTAAATTCATCAAAATCAAAGTAAAAACCAAGGAATATATCTCTGGACTCACACCTTTCTGATAAAATTCAAAGTACAACATCAACGACAACAATAGGTATAAAAATCCTTGAAAAACAGGTTTGAAGATAAATTGAACAAACTTTGAATTGAGTTGAAAATACGTGAAATAAGCTCCAATAGCCCCCAAAATCATACAAGTTAGACGGAGGGACTTGATAAATTCTTTGAGGTAAATCCACAACCCATACTCGGGCATATATAAAACCGTCAGCGAGCGAAGGAGATAAAAGAAAATCAAGAAAAGCACCATCACAGACAGTAATTTGGCAGTTTTTGACTGGCGAATTACCCAGGGCCAAAAGTAATAGAATTGCTCTTCTACGCCTATCGACCAATTTTGAGAAACATAAGGAATGTGTTTGAAAACACCCGTAACAACATTGGGTAAAATGAGAGCATATAGAATAATCTTCTGTGTCAAATCAATCCCAATCAAGGATGTTTCGTCTGGAATATTTAGGGACTCAATGTGTGGTAAAACAAAAAGCCCAAGAATAACAATCAGATAATAGAGGGGCCAAATCCTGAGAATTCTTCTGAGATAAAACTTTTTAATATCGACAGTATTAGTTTTCTGTTTTTCAACTAATAATAAGGTGGTGATTAAAAATCCGCTCAATACAAAAAACAAAAAAACACCTAATGGACCTAATAGGCGTATAAATCGTGTATGAAAAATATGATTTGAGAAGCCAAGTTTTTCTTTAAATTGCTCAATATGATGAATAATCACCCAAAAGGCAGCAATAAAACGAACACCGTTTAGGTTAGGAAAATATAATGAGTTGTGGCTCGAAGACATTAAGAGGATTTATTTGGAAACTACAAAAATACGCCCAACACGACTGTTTACAAAGATAATGTTCCATCTATTATTCAACGGAAATTTCCAAAACTAACGAATCCAAAATTTTATCTTCAAAAAAACGCTTGGCAATCTCGCTTGCTTGTCGGAGTAAATCCTCCATTTTTGGATAATTTGCTCCTAATAACTCATAACTCTCGTGAAGTGAATCAATCTCAGTTAGCTTTAAAACTGCCTGTAATGACTCTTGCAACACATTGATTTTCAGTCCTATATCTTTTATTTTTCCAAACTCTGCAATTATCCAATTGAGTGCAAAAAAATGGTTTTTTTCTAAATACAGATGGTTATTGAGGGTTTCAGAAACAGGTAATTTATTAAACAGAGAATTAATAATAGCATCACTCAAATATGCGGATAATTTTTTATTTGTCCCTTCTATTTCTTTGAGTTGAACAACACCCCGAAGTGCTTGTGGGTAGATACTTAGCCATCGCAATTTACGTCGTAATTCATGGACTTCTTCTTCAATATGCACAAATGGCATATTTGATTCTTCCATAAATTGATAAATTTTCTTGATTTGTTTATGATAAAATTGTTCAATTTCTTCGATTTCTTCTTGCTCTTTTAACCAATTTATTTTGTCAAAAACTTCATTCAGGTTGGCTATTTTTTGACCGTTCAACCAATTTTCTTTTTCTAATAAATCATTAAGAAAACCAATCTTTTCTTGGACTTTTACCTCTAAAAAAGACTTGACACTCATGGGAATTTTGTCATTCTCAGCAAATTCTTTTGAATAGGTCAGATAAAAGTCAATTGCCCCCAGACCATCTTCAATACTTTTGAAGTCATCTTTGAGAATATCAAAAGCCTTCTCATTATGAAATTTGGCGTACATCTTCGAAAGACTTTCCAACATAAACATCGGTGTACGTAAATCGTTACTGTACAACCACAAAATTGGACTTTCTTGTTTTTGTGCTTCTGAAAGTAGCCCTTCAACTTTCATTAAGTGATATTGAAATCTTGATTTTCCGTTTTTCATTGTATTTCTAAAATTTTGCGTATTCTTTACTCCTAAATTTTGGATAAAATCAAAATTATGGGCTATTTGAGTCATACTAAAAATTTGACATAAAAAAAGATAAAGAGAACTATCTCTTTACCTTTTTTTACTCAATTTTCTTACACCAATAACCT
>JAYUOX010000064.1:0-6015 GCA_043760595.1 Cytophagales bacterium | reverse complement strand
CATTATGTTGATTCTGTGCTGACGGATGCTCAAAAACGACTTCCCGAAAATGCTTTAATGGGTATAAAAGTAGCTGATGGTTTAGAGGCAAAAACCTTTGCTACGGAGCCAATACTTATGAATCCAACGGATATTGAAGTGGATGCTCGTGGGCGTGTTTGGGTTTTGGAGGCTTATAATTACCGCCCTGCCATCACAGGAAATCCTGAGAAAAAAGAGGGTGATAGAATTATGATTTTGGAAGATAAAGATGGTGACGGAAAAGCGGATGAAAGCAAAATATTCTATCAAGGTCCAGAAATTAATGCTCCTTTGGGGATTGCAGTTTTGGGAAATGTGGTGATTGTCTCGCAAAGTCCTTACGTTTGGAAATTTACTGATACCGACGGGGACGATAAAGCCGATAAAAAAGAAATTTTATTTCAAGGCATGAAAGGCGAACAACACGACCACGGAATGCACGCCTTCGTTTTTGGACCCGATGGAAAGCTATATTTTAACTTCGGTAATGCAGGAGAAATCTTGAAAGATGCCGCTGGAAATGTGGTTAAAGACCAATTCGGCAAGGAAATATCCCCCAAAAATTATCAAGAAGGAATGGTTTTTCGTTGCAATATGGACGGTTCAGAAGTGGAATGTTTGGGGGATGATTTTAGAAATAACTACGAAGTTGCAGTGGATTCTTACGGCACAATGTGGCAGTCGGATAATGATGATGATGGGAATAAGGGCGTGAGAATTAACTATGTAATGGAATACGGAAATTATGGTTATAAAGACCAGTTAACCCGTGCTTCTTGGGAAGTAAGTCGAACCAATATGGAAGCTGAAATCCCGAAAAGACATTGGCATTTGAACGACCCTGGCACGATGCCAAATCTTCTGCAAACAGGCTCAGGTTCGCCTACGGGCATGGTTGTGTATGAAGGAACGCTTTTGCCAAAGGTTTTTCAAGGACAAATGATTCACTGCGAACCTGGGCATAATGTGGTGCGTTCGTACCCCGTTCAGAAAGCTGGGGCGGGTTATTCTGCCGAGATTGTGAACATCATGAAGCAAGAAAAAGACCAATGGTTTCGCCCTGCCGATGTGTGCGTGGCTCCCGATGGTTCTTTAATAGTTGCTGACTGGTATGACCCAGGTGTGGGAGGACATCAAGCGGGCGACCAAACTCGTGGACGTATTTACAGAATTGCTCCTGAAAATACGTCTTATAAAGTTCCAGTAATGGATTTATCGACTCCTGCGGGGGCAGTTGCATCTTTGCAAAGTCCCAATTTGGCAACTCGTTATTTGGCTTGGGAAGCTTTGATGAAATTTGGGAAAGGTTCTGAAAATGAGTTAGTTAAGTTATATAATTCAGAAAATCCACGGATGAAAGCACGAGCTTTTTGGGCTTTGAGCAAAATGATTGATGGTAAAAAATATACAGAAATAGCCTTGGCAGATAATAATTCAGACATTAAAATTTGTGGAATCAGAGCGGCTCGTCAGTTGAAATTAGATGTACTTTCTTATTTAAAACCGCTTGTAAACAATCCAGACCCACAAGTTCGTCGTGAATGTGCAATTGCTCTACATGGCAATAAAACGCCCGAAGCTGCTGAATTGTGGGCAATTTTGGCAAATCAACACGATGGAAAAGACCGTTGGTATTTGGAGGCTTTGGGCATTGGGGCTTCTGAGAATTGGGATAATTGTTTTGTGGCTTACTTGAAAAAAGTTGCCAACCCAACGCAAACTTTGGCAAGTAGAGACATTGTGTGGCGAGCAAGAACCAATGAATCTGTAAAGTTTTTGGCAAGTTTAGCAACTGAATCAAAAATCGACTTGAAAGACCGTTTACGATATTTCAGAGCCTTTGATTTTAATAATGGAAAATCAAAATCAGAGGCTTTATTGGCAATGTTGAAAGAGGGTAATCAAACAGAACAAAATCAAATTAATAAGTTGGCATTGAGTCACTTAGATGCTGATTTTGTGAAATCATCATCCGTGGCGAAGGAATCTTTAACAAAATTAATGGCAATTTTGGAGGGTAAAGAATTTGTGTTAATGCAGGAGCGATACCAATTACCAGAAGAAAATAAGCGATTGTTAAAGATGATTGGCAAAGGCGAATTCATCCGTGAATCGGGGGATATTTTAGTAAAATCTCCCGAAGGTTTAGCCTTAATGAAAGTCACTGTAAACAATCCCAAACAAGAGGCGTTGGCAATAAGTGCCTTGAAATCAGTGAGTTGGACGGGTGGAAAACCGCATTTGGATTTTATAAAATCGGTCATGTTTGATAAAATAAAATCAGTCAATTTACGGAGAGAAGCAACTCGCTTTTTGGGCAGTAGTTGGGGTGGTGAAGACATGATTTTGGCATATTTGAAGGAAGGCAAAATTCAAAAAGATTTTATTCCCGTGGCGGTGGATGGCGTTAGTCGGGCTTGGAGGAGAACGGTAAGAGTAGAGGCTTCTCAATATTTGGGGAATACTACCACCAGTACCAAGACAAAATTACCATCGTTATCCGAATTAATTGCGATGAAAGGCGATGCAAAAAAGGGCGTAGAAGTGTTTGCCGCCAATTGTTCAGTATGTCATCAAGTAAATGGCGAAGGCATTGATTTTGGTCCAAAACTTTCAGAAATTGGCTCAAAATTACCGAAAGAAGGACAATATTTAGCGATACTTTACCCCGATGCAGGAATTGGTTTTGGCTATGAAGGTTGGGAATTAAAAATGAAAGACGGCTCAATTTTGAACGGAATTTTATCCTCAAAAACTGAAACAGATTTAGTCTTGAAAATGCCAGGCGGAATCACTCAAAACCTAAAAACTGCCAACGTGAAATCCATGAAACAATTACCCAACTCCATGATGCCCACGGGTTTAATGGATGGAATGACGAAGGATGAAGCGGTAAATTTGGTAGAGTATTTGGTTGGGTTGAAGAAGAAGTAATTTTGTAGTTTTGGGGTAAAATAAAAACGGATTTCGATGCTCTTTTTGAGATTGGAATCCGTTTTTTTTGTTTTTGGAGGCAAAATATTAACTTGTGTGAAAAAAATGAATCTTGCACCAGTTGATGATCTATAAACCAGCAATAGAATATAATTTTTTTGTGCGTTCTAAATTTTTTATAAGGGGGCTGTAATTTTTGAAATACATAATAGATTTATCAATAAACTCATCTTTTGTAAATTTTATAGAACTTGGAGCATTTGACGAAACAACTTCATGTATAACTTCAAGAGTAGTTTGTGCTACATCATTACTTGCTGAAAAACTATTTCTAAATTCAGCAGTTTCATATAAACTTATTAAGAACACCAAAGATGGCAAATCGTCATAACATGATTCTTTTATATATTTAGAAACAAAGTCATTGTCATTTATTAAATTGTCTTTGTTATCTAATGCAAGTGCTACTCTTCGGTCTAATATCATAGAAATGTTTTCTGAATGCGATATTTTCCCTAAAGCGTTCAAGTTGTATAATTCTGCGGAGACTTTTGCTGTTCCACCAACAACACCGTTTTTTAATAAAAACTTTCCAAAAAATCCCATATATTTGACAAATTAAATTTTAAATTAATTATTTTAAAATTCTAAAGAAAAGAGTGTGCAGAGGCAAGAAATCTATTATCTTGAAGAATTTTTTCAGCAAGACTATTTAAAATATTTATATAAATATCAATCTCATTATTTTGAAAATCGTCTAAATATACTTTAGGAGTAATTACTTCAACATTATCAAATCCTTTATAAATTTGAATTATATATGGATTATTATTTATTGAATCATTAAGTGATAAAATCATATCTCCAACATGGCTACCAAGGCTTTTTACAGCTACTCTATAAGTTAAAAGCTTATTATTATCAACCGTTAAATATGCCTCATTACCATACATGGAACGAATAGCTTTGACAAAGTTAGGATATTTTACTCTCAATTCACCAGATGTTAATTCTGCCTTTTCTGCGTACTCAATATCTTTTCTTTCAGATATGGCAACAATTAATCCAATTACAATTATAATAATTAATATTACAGTCATTTTAGCTAATTTCCTTCAAATTGTTTTGTAAGATTTTCTAAACTATTAATAACATGAATAGGAGATTTAGGCTGTTGTAATGTTATAACAGAAACTGTAGGTCCTGATATATATTGCAGGCTTTCAAAATATAATATTTTTTCCTGAGGAATAAATAATTCCCTATTACTCCCAAATTGAATCACTTTAATAAGATTTTTTATCATATTTTGTTAAATTTCTGTAATCAAATTAAAGATTAATCAGATGAAATATAAACTTCAGATTTGTACCCAAAGCATTTCAAAAGAGTAAGACAAATATAATAAAAAATAACTACTTGAGGGTACAAACTTATTTTACGGTATTTATTCCTCTAAATGATATAAATTTTCACCTTCATTGTGGTTTTCTTTAACACACGAGTGATCAGAGAAAACTGTTACGAGGGCGAAGAAAAATTAGCTACCTAATGATGTAGAAATTTTTTCATTTAGTGTTTGACTTAAAAGTGCATTATCGACATCTTTTCTATTTCTAATAATTTGATCTTTAATAAACTCTATTGACAACGTTTTATATTCTCTTTCTGCTTCAATGAAATATTCAGGAAAAAATTTCCCATCTGAAACACATCCATCAATGGTTATATCATTATATAAAAAAGCTAAATCTAACTCCTCTTGTAGCGTTTTTGTGATAATTATCTTACTTATTGCTGAAAGATTAATTCCATAAGATTTTATTCTCCATTCTCTTAACCAAGAATAATCATTTTTATTTGGTGAATATTCTACAAATCGCCATCTTATAGAAGAATCTAATAGTCGTTTTTCAGTAGGGTCACCATAGATTGCAGGACGACCTCCTAATCTATAAAATTCTTCTTTTCGTATAGCTATTCCATACGGCGAATACATTGGATTAGGAAATTTATAAAAATATTCAAATAATTCAACTAATGAAAATATGGGTGCTTCTGTAAAGCAAATAATCCCTGTATTTACATTTGCTATAATTTTATCATCGTTAAGAATTTTGATCAATGTTTCTTTTGCTTCTGAATGTGGACCTTTTGTAAAATGGAATACATAATCAGACATATCACTTCTTAAATCAAGTATTCTTTCAATTCCATTATTCATAATTAGATCTTTTATGTTTACAAGTTATTTCTTGTATATACCGCCATAAAAATATGGTTTTTATTTAAAAAATAAAAGGTAAAACTACTAATACATTTGGTAAGGGAAATTTGTGCCGTTGCTTGTATTCCCTAATTCGTTCCGCCTTTGTTGCGTGTTTTTACCAACAATTATGCGACAGTCAGCAGAAGTGTAAACAAATATCTAATAGTCAGACTATTATGAATAATTCAAGGAGAAATTTATTCGTCCGCTAACTATCGCAATTGGTTGATTTAGTTGAAAATCGGAATTTCCGATTTTTCTTTCCTCTCGTGAATTTCTATGACAAGATTTAATAAGATATAAACTTACCAGCTACGAAAATAAAGATTAGTTTTATGAAATTTGCCATCAAAGACAGTTGTTCGGTAATTCCGAATAACTAAATATTACATTTACTCATTTTCTTTAAATAAAGGTGTGTCGGAATTCCCGACATACCACATTTTCTTTCAATTCACCTTTCTTAAATACGCTATATAATCTCTGATATTCATGTTTGGTGGGACACCAACCACGGAAATAAAACTAATTGTAAGTTAAATTTGACGTACAATTAGATTACCATAACACCAATCTCATAAACCCCCACAACCTTAAAAACCCCTTAGAAATCAAACATTTACACCTCATCCAAGTTCATGGTTTAAAATCTGAAACACCATGAAATTTACCTCTATTATTTTTCTCATCGTCTGTTTTGCACAGCCAAATACTTTTGGGCAATCAAGCGTTTTTGTCCCCGTAACAGCCGATAGTATTTTCTATTTTGGTGATCAACATTTCAAATATAA
>JAYUOX010000063.1:0-6049 GCA_043760595.1 Cytophagales bacterium | reverse complement strand
AAAATAAAAGATCTAAAACAAACAAAACAAAAGGTGAAAACAACTTGAAAATCCTCAAAAACTGGGGGAATTTTTATCCGAAGTTTGTACAGCCTATGGTAAGGATATTATGTTTGAGTTTTTAGAAAGGTACGTACTCCCAAGAAGTAAAACTACTTCTGTGAATACAGCCGACAGGAATATGTTATCAAGTATTCTAAAAATATCAAATGGAAAAATTAGGGTCATTTTAGGTGGAGATGCCTGTAAGGAAACATGGGAGAAAGTCCTTACAGAAATACCAAATCATTCGTATGATGGGAGAAATGGAACGGAAATGAATTACGAATCACGTTTAATCAAAGTTAGCCATCATGGAGCAAGTAATGCATCTTTTACTGCAAAATGGGAAAGAATCTTGGAATCGCATCCTACACTTCATTTTATATTTTCTGCTGGAATACATAGGAAATATAAACACCCACACGACCAAACTTTTACAGACATCGAATCAGTTAGTTTGCAAAAAAATGCTGTGGCTGTGCATTACTCAACAAATGGCTATAAGAATAGTCCATTAGATCCAAATGCAATTGTGGGAATTGAATGGGCAGTAGTGAATCAAGATTTAGCACTGAAAAATCGTATTCAACGTAAAATGATTAAAAGCTTAGAAGAGGATTTAATTCAAAAAAAGACTTTTACACGAGATAGGACTCTCAAAGATGCTTCATATTATGATGGAACTCATAGAATTTCTGACCCTAATTTGATTGGATTTAGATTTAAGATAGGAGAAGATATTATTGCGGGAAGAATGGAAATAGCTTAATTTACAATCTCAAGTTTGCCCAAATGAGTTTCATATCATTTGGGCAAATTTCTATTATATCATTTTTAAAATTCTACCTAATAACATCAATACTCCCCCTCAAACTCTCCTTATCAACAGCATATTTAACAACATAAGCATAGCTCCCCACAGCTAAATCATTGCCACTGATTGATTTTCCATCAAACGCATTTTGATAACCTTTGGAATAAAAAACTACGTTCCCCCATCTGTCAAATATAGACACTTCGATTTCTGGGTAGGCTTCCTTTCCAAAGATTTCCCACACGTCATTTTGTCCATCATTGTTTGGCGTAAATGCGGTAGGAATTAATAATCTTTGTGCTACAAATACCTTTATGGTTTTAATAGTCTTGCATCCATTCGCATCTGTAATAGTTACTGTATAATCAATATTTTTATCAGTCGAAGTGGTTGGATTTCCGATTAATCCATTACTTAAAAAGGTATTTGGAGTCCATGAATAGGTGTATGATGAGTTTACGCCACTTTTCAACACAACATTACTCCCTTTGGCAATGGATATTTCTTTTGGTAAAGTAGTAGAAGGTAAATCGGACACATTTATATTTGTCGTACTTTCTCCACTTTTGCATTTTACAACATTATCAATTTTATAGGTAATTTTATGAATACCAACCCCCGATATTTTGGGGTCAAAAATTCCGATATTGCTTACACCCAAACCTGAAAATTGCCCCCCTGTTGGAGAGGCTGTTAAGGTTATGACAGCATTATCACTACCACAAATTAAAGGTGGTGGTAAAAAAGCGATATTGATTTTACTGGTTGTATCTATCTGAAAAACAGCCGCTTCACTCTTACATCCATTAGAATCCGTTACAGAATAGGTAAAAATTCCCTTTAATTTCGTAAAATAACTAAACATATTTTTACCAATACCCACGCCATCTTTTTTCCATTGAATGGTTGCTTTTGGAAGGCTTACGCCTTTTAACTCAATCGAATCTCCTACGCAAATTGAGTTGCTATTGTTCGTAGTTGAAATTTGGGCAAGGGGTTTATTTAGTTGAGCAACATTTGCCGTATCTGACTGATAAGTGCAACCACTTTGGGTATCAAATAATTCTGCACGGTATTTTCCAGATTGAGTAACGGTTAATGATGGTTTAGTATCGCTTAGTACGCTACCATCTTTATACCATTTGTACTGATAATCGTCTGTACTGTCAGTTTTAATTTGAATGCTGGCATTTGGACAAAGACTATATTTCCCTGTGGATGAAGTCAAATAGGTTCTTCTATTTTTCGTTTCAAAATTTACGGATATGGTATCTGTTAAAGAGAAACATCCATTTGGATTATCAATTCTTGCGTAGTATTTTCCAATTTGCGTAGTTTTCAAACTATCCTGATTGGGGTTTATACCACCCATTAATGTTCCATCTTTGTACCATTTGTAAACATTTCCCGTTCCTTTTTGGGCTTTCAGTACAACAAAACCGTTTAAACAGCCCGTTTTTGAGGGTTCGGGAGATAGCTTACTTCTGAGTTTAATTACATTCAAAACGACTGATTTTGAACTGACGGTTTTAGTGCATAGATTACTCAAAGAAACTTCCACATCATACGTTCCTGATTCTTTGGCTTTGTAAAAATATTTATTCTCACCCACAATATTATCTCCATCTCGTTGCCATTGATATTCGTAAGTTATATTATTTTGAACTGAAATATTAATCGTATTGCCTTCACAAACCGTTACAGGGCTGGTATTTGGAGGGAATCCAAGAATACTCATATCCAAAACGGGTACGGGTGATGGAGGGCAGTCCACAACTAAATACTGAAAGTCTCGAATCATAAATCCTATCACTTCTCCGTTTCTAAGCTCTTCTACTTTGACGGCAAAAGCGTAAAGTCCTATTTTGTTAGGCGTAAAGGTAAAATAACCTTTTCTTGAATCTAATTTAGATTGTCCCGCAATGGGGCTATTTGCTCCAAAACCACTTTCCCAAGTAATTAGAGGATAATTTGTTTTACCTTGTGGGGTGTAAGTGTAAGGGACGGCAGCAATTGAACTCTGAGTAATGGTGCCTGCAATTGGCGTTACAAAGCTGTATCTTAGTTCGTCTCCATCATCGTCTTTTGCATCAAAATTTATTCTGGAAGTTGTATTCAAACAAAGGTATTCGCCATTGATGGGGTCGAAGGCGGGCGTTGAGTTTAGGAATGGTGAACCATTCTTTTTGAGGGGGGGGAATTGTAAATAAAACATCGAACCTACATCCGATGATTTTACAACATTGTCGATTCCTGCATTTCGGCAACAATTTTCCCAAAATATATAATACCCTCTGGCATCCGCATAATCATTTGGATTGAGTTGAATAATGGTAGTGTAAACCCTTGCTAAAATTTCTAAATTGCGGTCTTTGGCACATTTATAATTAGAAAAGACTAATTTTTGTTCATTGTCTTTGGTTACTGTAAAACTTAAAAGTTGTTGGTTATCGCCTTTTCGATAAATGTATAAGGGAATCGTATTTTTTTCATTTTGAAGTCCGTAATTATCTTGAAAAAGTCGGAGCGTAATCAAATACTTTCCTGGCACTTTTTCAAGAGCTTTCATTTCTATATTTCCTCCCACAATATGCGATGCATACAGGTGCGTACATAACAAACATAACCATAGAATTAAAAAACACCTCTTCATATTGAATAATACAAAAAGGGTAACTATCTGATAAACAAACAATTACCCCCATTGATTTCTTTGATATCTAATTACATTTTCAATTCTGTTGTTTCTACAGTATTGCTTGCATTTCCGTTGCGGTCTGTGAAAATGAAACGAAATTTTACGATGTCTCCGACTTTTATTTTTCCGTTTGGAAATTGCATTTCAGGGGCAAATTTCATATTCCAAGCTAATTCATACGAACAATCACTTAATTTTGTGGCATAGTAATATCCCTTATTTTCTGGATTACTGATTTCGGGAATTGGAGGAAAATTATACACTTCTGAAATGGTTTGAATAATCTTATCAAACGTTCCTTGGGCGTTTTTTTTCAAAGTTTCTACCTTGATTGGATATAATGCACCATTCGACATTTTTTTAAAGGCTGCCGTTGTACTTTGAGAATTTAAGCCAAAATCTAAATCTTTATCCACGTATTTCACTTTTAGATAAACACTATCAATTTTTACGACTTCGCCAAATGCCTGTTCAAAACGGGTTTTGTTGGTCATGTTACTGACAAGCATCGTTAGTTGTGGAATATCAGTAGATTTACTGCAATCTTCTGCGGGCGTAACGGTACTACTATCTGAACAGGCAAGAAGAGTTGATAAACTGGTTAATACTAAAAATAATTTGTACATAAATCGAAATGAATTAAGGGTTTTCTGAAATAGTTGTCTCTGTGGTTTCTATCACATTGCTGGTATTCCCAGCACGGTCTTTTACGTAAATTTGAAACTTGATTTTGTCGTTTAATTTTAGGTTAATGTTACTTAAAAGATCAAGATAAAGCATTATACTATATGTAATTTCGCCACTACAACTACTTAGCGATGTTATACGAAGTGGATAATATGTTCCACCTATTACCTGACCGCCTTGTGTGGGGACAGGTAATAAATTAAAATTAAATGGTTCTTTAATAACTAATTTTGTAAATGTTCCATCGGTATTTTTCTTGAAAATATCTACGTAACCTGTTTCTCTTGAACCATTTGCATTGACAATTTTCTTGTTAATGTCTGTACCCAAATCTGCCTCAACATCTTGATATTTAAAGGTCATCGCAATACTATCTTGTTTAGAAGTACCTAATAACCCTTTGTATAGTACATAAGTGTTTGACAACTTCAAAAACGTTATCTGTGGCACTGACTTGGCATCTTTGCATAAATCCTGTTCTTGCTCTACACTATTTTTTGAACAAGAAATTAATACACAAAGCCCAATGACTAAACTATAAATTCTTTTCATGCAAACTGTTTTTTGATTTTTACACCCAAATAATAATTAACGTTGAAATTAATGTATTTGTGTGAAATAACCATAGGTTCTTTTGTAAAAATTGTTTGTATTTACCCTATGTATGATAAGTTTAGAATCAATCCTTTTTGATTTTCTGTATAATAATCTACGGCACTACTGTAAAGCCAGTCTTGGGGTTGTCGAACAAAACCTGCAATTACTGGATTTTGATGTAAATATTCCAGTTTCTGTTTTATCATTGCCACAGTCGTCAATTCTGTGGGTTGGTTATGCTGTTGCCAGAATTGTACCACTTCGTTATTAGAATTTTTCTTTCCTGCTCTCTCAAACATCCATATCATCCACTCTCGTCTGCTTTCTTGTGGGTTGTTGCGGATGGCTTCTACTATTTTTTTTGAGGTAAACTTTTTAAGGTCTCTCATAATATTTTGCAATGGTTCGCCTCTTGTGCCTATGATTAGATGCACGTGGTTTGGCATTATTACCCATGCGTATAAATCCAAATCTTTTTCTTCTATGCAGTATTTTAGACTGTCTATGATGATGTCTTTGTACTCGTTTCTGGTTAGGGTATCTATCCAATAGACTGTGGCAAAACTTACAAAGTAGAGTTGCTCTTGGTCATGGAATTTGTATTTTCTACTCATTGATAGTGGTTTTTGGGGTTTTTCAATAGTTCCTTCACTGATTCAAGTTTGTAACTTGGACAGCCTCGTATTGGTTTTTTCAATAGTTCAAGTTTTTAACTTGGACAGCCCCGTATTGGTTTTTTTTCAATAGTTCAAGTTTGCAACTTGGACAGTTCCGTATTGGTTTCTCATAATTTTTACTACTCTTAGACCAACTATTCCAGACCAATGAGGGTTTGTCCAAGTTACAAACTTGAACCAGTGCTACCGAACACTTGGACTATATGGGTTTGTCCAAGTTACAAACTTGAACCAGTGCTACCGAACACTTGGACTATATGGGGAACCAGTGCTACCGAACACTTGGACTATATGGGGTTCAAGTTTTTAACTTGGACAGCCCCGCCTTAGTTTCTCATAATTTTTCTTACTCTTAGACCAACTATTCCAGACCAATGAGGGTTTGTCCAAGTTACAAACTTGAACCAGTGCTACCGAACACTTGGACTATATGGGGCGTGTATTCTAAATCTGCTTTCAAACTATTGACTTGGTTTAAAGCCAAATCATAATCACTTTGACTTATCCCTTTTATCGTTAAAAGTTTGATAAGTC
>JAYUOX010000062.1:0-6064 GCA_043760595.1 Cytophagales bacterium | reverse complement strand
TGAAGTTACATCTTACATTTTTGATGATCCAGAAAGTAATTTCAAGGGAGTTATTGGATTGGATTTTTTAGGAAATAATGAAGTCTGCATAAATTTCAGAGAGAATATATTAACCGTAAAATAAAAGTTTTGTGGATAAAAAATAGGGATTTTCTCCTTCACAAAAGGTCGCTGAACACAATTCAGCAACCTTTTTTCATGTAAAGCAATTTTGAAAAACCTCTAATTTTTAATAAATTACCCCTAAATTTTAGAACAAAACAAAAACTTGAACAATCTAAAAAAAATCATAGAAAATTATACCTCTCTCCCCACAGATGAATGGGAACAAATTTCGGCGTGTTTTGAAAAAAGAATTATTAAAAAAGACGAAATAGTATTGGCAGAAGGAACCATTTGCCGACATTTATATTTCGCAGAAAGTGGACTCTTTCGTTTTTACATCAATAAAGACGGAAACGATATTACTAAATTTTTCACGGAAGCGCCCTATTTTTTTACCTCACAAGCGAGTTTTAATGCCCAAAAAACCGCTACGGAAAATATCCAAGCCATTGAGGAATCAATCGTTTGGCAAATAACCTACCAGCAAACTAACGAATTGTTCAAAATTGATAGTTGGGCTGATTTTGCTCGAAAAATAACGCAGGAAGTACAGTTTTTTACCGAAGAAATTTTAGAAGATATCCAAACCGAAACGGCAGAGTTTCGATACGAAAGAATGTTGGAAAACAATCCAAAATTACTACAAAGAATCCCCCTTAAATATTTGGCTTCATACTTCGGAATTGCCCCACAATCATTGAGTAGGATTAGAAAAAAGTTGGCTACCCAAAACCGAAATTAACATAGGTGCAGTATTTTTAGATTTCACATTAGGACATTTGTGATTATTTTCTAACAAATAGTCCAATGAAACAAAGCAACCACCATTTCAGCTTTACGATTCCCGTAAATACCTCCGCCCAAAATGTTTGGCAAACTCTAATTGATGTAAAAAATTGGCATCAGTGGGACACCGAAATGATTGAGGCAAACCTTGAAGGCGATTTTACGGTAAATGCGAAAGGAACTTTAACGCCAAAATCAGGACCGAAATTGAAATTTTATATTTCAGAAATCGTCCCGCTTCAATCCTACACTTTCAATACCATCATGCCCGTTGGTGAACTCGTTATCAAACGGAGTTTGAAGGTCGAAAATGGCGTTGTGTATTTTACTGACGATATTGCTTTTACGGGATTTTTGAAGGTGATATTTGGCTTGATGCTTGGTGGACAGTTCAGAAAGGTTTTACCCGAAGTAATGAATAAATTTAAAGAAATCGCAGAGCAAAAATGATAGCAATAAAAATAGTTTACGTAGCCAATATAATCGTAGCGGGTTGGATAAGTATCACCTCCGTTTTTACCCCTAAAAAGGCGGCATTGACCGTTTTTCAGAATGCTTACCAACCCACCGAGGTCATTCGACTCGTTGGGTGTTTATGGTTGGCAATAGCCATTTTATCAGTATTAGGGCTTTGGCGACCTATTTCATTTTCACCCGTTTTTTTGGTGCAACTTATCTACAAAGGCACTTGGCTTTTGGTGGTTGCTTTACCCGCCATCAGCAATAATCAGCCTTATCCATCGGGAATGGCATTATTTTTCTTGATTTGGGTAGTGGTTTTGCCGTTTGTTATTCCGTGGTCGGAGTGGGTGAAATAGATTTTTAGGTAAGTTAAAAAAGTCGCTGAACTCAATTCAGCGACTTTTGTCATTTAACGCAATTTTTCAATATCTTTATCTCTAATTCATCCAAACCAACCCCTAAAATGCAACGTAGAAATTTCATCCAAAGCCTCGCAAGTGTTCCACTCATTACCTCGGCAAGCATTGTAAAAACAAATCCCATCATCAAACCTGCCCGCCTCAAAGTGGGTGATACCATCGGTTTAGTTTGCCCTGCCGCACCTGCGTTTAGTAAAGAGGGTGTCAAAATTACAGCGGAATCTTTGCAGGCATTGGGCTTCAAGGTCAAGTACGGCAAACGGATGTGGGAACGCTACGGATATTTGGCGGGCAAAGACGCTGACCGTGCGGCTGACATCAACGAAATGTTTGCTGATTCGTCCGTACAGGGGATTGTGTGCGTTCACGGAGGTTGGGGTTGTGCGAGAATTTTGCCTTTATTGGACTATGAAACCATCCGTAAAAATCCAAAAATTATCGTGGGATATTCGGATATTACCGCTTTGTTGTTGGGTATTCACGCTCAAACGGGTTTAGTAACGATGCACGGACCCGTGGGTTCAGCCACTTGGAATGAGTTTACAGTAAAATATTTTCGGAATGTTTTGATGAATGGCGAATCAACTTTATTCGAGAATCCAAAAGTAATGGGGGATAATTTAACCTTAGTCAATGACCGAGTTTCGACCATAAACGGCGGAAAAATCCAAGGCAAACTTTTAGGCGGAAACCTGAGCGTTTTATGTCATTTATTAGGCTCAAAATATATCCCTGATTGGAGAAATTCACTACTTTTTTGTGAAGATATACAGGAAGCCCCCTACCGAATTGACCGCATGATTACCCACCTTAAATTGACGGGAGTATTGGACGAAATAAATGGTTTTATCTTCGGAAAATGTACTAAATGTGAAGTTGGGAGTGGTGGTTTTGGTTCATTGACGATTGAAGACCTTTTTGAAGACCACATCCGCCCACTTAACAAACCCGCCTTTGCAGGGGCAATGATTGGGCATATTACGGATAAATTTACTATTCCGCTTGGCATTGAGGCTGAAATGGATGCAGATAAAGGAACAATTCAGCTACTGGAGTGTGCGGTTTTGTAGGAATATTAAGAGTAAAAAACTCGTAAAGGTTTCGCTTTTACGAGTTTTTTTATTGGTCGATTTTTTGTAGATTTGAGTACTAAAAGGAGAAAATCATGTCAGCATTACCAAAAATATTTCATTACACTCCACAGGAATATCTACGATTGGAGCGTGAAGCCGAGTATAAAAGCGAGTATTTTCAAGGAGAAATATTTGCGATGGCAAGGGCTTCTGAGAATCATAATATGATTTCTCGCAGAGTTTCAGGGTCATTAGAATTTAAGAGCATAAATCTGTCAATGATCATGCAGGATATCTATAGACCAAGTTGAAGGGTTGTTATCTATAATGAAATAATTTTAGCCAATATTTTTCGTTAAAAGTGCATACAAACGTATGTGCTTTTTTATTTTTGAGAACTTAATTTTGCCACGAAGGCTCTAAAACTCAAAGATTTTTCTTTACAATACTTGGAGACTTTGTGCCTTCGTGGCTAATATCTCAACCCCAAACCATGAAAAAAATCCTTATCATTTTTGTTTCAATCATCGCTCTTTTTGCGGGCGTTTTGTTTGCTGTTCCTGTTTTTTTTAAGGATAAAATCCAAGCAAAAGTCAATCAGGAAATCCAGAAAAAAATTAACGCTACGGTCTATTACAAAGACTTTGATTTGTCGTTGATCAAGAACTTTCCAAACGTAACCCTCTCATTATCAGACTTTGGCGTGGTGGGTCGCCCGCCTTTTGGGGCTGATACGCTTGTACAAGCAAAGGCTTTTGCCGTTTCGGCGGATGTTAAATCTATCTTTTCTGGAGATAAAATTGCGGTTAACTCCGTACAATTCGATACACCTAAAATCTTGATAAAAGTATTAAAAGATGGCTCAAATAATTATGATATTTACAAAACTGATTCGCTAAAAGCACAACAAAATGAAAGCAACGAAAAGAGTAATTTTCAGTTAGGAATTAAGTCTTGGAAGATTACAGACGGGCAAATTATTTATGATGATAAACTGAAAAATACCTATGTTTCTCTGCAAAACATAACCCACGAAGGTTCGGGAGACATAAATTCTGAGGTGTATGATTTGAGTACGAAAACTGAAATTGAAAAAGGAAATATCGAATATGGTGGAACATCTTATTTGACGGATAAAAAGGTCTCAGCCAATATGGATATGTCCATCGACCAAGCTAATCACAAATATACTTTCAAAGATAACTCCCTCACAATCAATGACTTTCTCTTGAATTTTGCAGGTTCAATTGCCATGCCTGATACTTCAAACATCGTCATGGATTTAACTTATTCTTCTCCCGAAAACGCTTTTAAAAATCTTTTGTCCTTAGTGCCAAATATTTATACTGATAAATTCAAAGATTTAAAAGCCGAGGGAAATGTGAAGTTTGATGGATTTGTAAAAGGGACAAAAAACGCTACGCAATTCCCAACTTATGATTTTAATCTATTGGTATCAAATGCCATGTTTCAATATCCTGATTTACCGACTGCCGTAACAGGAATTAACATTGATTTTAAAGCAAAAAATAACACTAATAATCTGAATAACAGCATTTTAGACTTCAAAAAATTAGTCATGAATTTTGGTAAAAACCCCATCAATGGACGAATTTTGATTGAAGGATTAAAGAAATCAAAAGTAGATGCCGACCTTGTGGCAAAGTTAGATTTACAACAAATTGCCCGAATTTTCCCCATGAAAGGCTTAGAAATGAGAGGATTATATGATGTCAATTTGAAGGCAAAAGGTACGTATGATTCTCTCACAAAACAGTTTCCACAAGTCAATGCCGTGATGAGTTTGGCGAATGGATTTATCAAATCTGATAAATTCCCTGAACCTATCCAAAACATCAATGCTAAGGCAACCTTATTGAATACAGATGGGGCTTTGACTTCCACAAATCTAAATATTTCCGACCTCAGATTGGTGCTTGACAATGAACCTTTCACGGCAAGTGGTACAATCCAAAACTTTGAAAACTACAATTGGGATATTAAAGCAAAAGGTAAAATTGACCTTACAAAAATTACTAAAATTTACCCTTTGAAAGACATGACTTTGAAGGGAATCATTGATGCGGATGTTCAAACCAAAGGCAAAATGTCGGACGTTACAGCCAAGCGTTATTCCAGCCTCCCCACCTCTGGAAAAGCCCACGTACAAGGAATCGAATTTGCTTCAAAAGCCCATCCACAAGGTATCAAAGTAACTACTGCCGACATGACTTTTTCACCTCAAAGTGTCAATATTTCTGACTCAAAAGGTTATTTGGGAACAAGTGATTTTACGGGTAATGGAACATTTTCAAATTACATTGGCTACGTTTTGAATAATGAATCTTTGAGAGGAAATTTGAACGTAAAATCTAATAGATTTAACGTCAATGAATGGATGACAGATGCTCCAAAAACGGCAGGAACTCCAACGGGAAATGCTAATTTACAAGTCGTAGAAATTCCTAAAAACATGGATTTGGTTATCAATTCTGAGATTATGAATGCTTTGTACGATAAGATGGAATTGAAAAATATCAAAGGTTCTTTGACTGTGGGAAATGGAGCAATAAAAATGCAAAACGTAGCATTTAATTCATTGGGAGGCAATTTTATCACAAACGGAACGTACAATTCATCCGATTTAGCTCATCCTAAATTTGACTTTGCCTTGAATTTAGAGAACGTTGAAATTGCCCAAGCATATCAACATCTTAGCATCGTGAAGTACTTAATGCCTGTTGCTCAGTATCTGATTGGCGGAGTAAATTCTAAGTTTAAAATTGATGGAGAATTAGGACAAGATATGATGCCCAAAATCAATACGTTGAGTGGCGATGGACTGATGAAAATCTTGAAAGGAGAGGTTGCGGAAGGTAATCCTTTGGTTCAAAAATTAATAGAAACCACTAAGTTAACTAAGTTAAAAGACACCAAATTGAGTAACCTTTTGATGCAATTTGAAATTAAAGACGGAACGTTTGGCGTAAGACCTTTTGACATCAAATTTGATGATTACAAAATCACGGCTTCGGGTCGTCATGGGCTTACGGGTTCAATGGATTATGCACTTATTTTGGACGTTCCCGCAGGAAAAACTGGTGAGGCATTTAGTAGTATTTTTCAAAAATGGACGGGTAAATCTTTGCAAGGAAATGACCGAGTGAAGTTCGATTTGGCATTGGGCGGAAATTTGAAAAATCCTATTTTTGGATTTAA
>JAYUOX010000061.1:0-6065 GCA_043760595.1 Cytophagales bacterium | reverse complement strand
GCATTTCTGTAAATGGGAGAATTGATGGCGTTTTCTAATTCCGCTTCCCGTTGGGCGATTAGTTTTTCAAGTCTAATCGTCTCAATTTCAGCATCTTCTTTGATTTTATTGCCAAAAATATCCACGTTTTGGGTCTGCAAAAGCATTAATTGTCCCCGCAGATTATTGATTTGTTTTCTTCGGGCATCTTTCTTATAAACGGTCTGGACAAACTCTTTTTTAATGTCGTCAATAAACCGTAAAACTTCCGCCTTGCGTTCCTTCGTGGGCGAGTTTTTATAATCGTAAACCGCTTGTTTATAATCCTTTACGCTAAATTTTTGCTTCTTGAATACCTCAGACAAATCTTCCTCCAAACCAAAACGAGCCACCAACGAATTCCCCGTTTTGATGTTAATGTCGATGTTGGGAAGCGTTTGCAACCTGTCAGGAGGAAAGGAGTTAGGAGGAAGGGAGGAATTCTTGTCCGCATTTTTGCCCCCTTTCTCCTTTTCTCCCGTTTCCCTTTCTCCCGAAACGTAGTACGCATTTTTGAGCAATTCAATCCACAACCTTAACCGACAAATTTTAACTGAATTTGGGTTAATATCCACCCCAAAAAGGCAATTTTCGATAATGGTTTCTTTTTCGTGAAAAAGCGTTTCTTGGAGTTTTTGTAGATGTTCAATGGGTTTATTGGCAGCATTCAGTCGGTATTCAAATAACTCATCGTTCTTTTCATCCAAAATGATTAATTCGTCATTTTCAATCGTGATTTTGTAGTAACGCACCATCGACCCGTCACGGTGAGAAAGAATCTCTAAATCGTGTTTGATGGCAATAAATTCATTGAGAGCCGATACCAAAAAATGCCCCGAACCCACCGCTGGGTCACACACCCGCACCGAGTTCACGATTTCGTTATATTGCTTGCGTTTTACATCATCCACCACGTTCAGATATTTCTTCAAATCATCGAAAGTATCAATATTTTTATCAGGAAAAATGGGGCGAAATTTCTCTAAAACCGCCTTCCTGAGCGTTTCACGGCACATATACATGGTGATAAAACCTGGCGTAAAAAACGAACCATCACGATAACCATTGATTTTCTCGAAGATTAATCCCAACACCGAAGCGTTGATAATCGTCTTGGCTTGTTCCTGAATTTGAGCCGATGAATCCGAAGCAAAATCATAAGCATCCAAGAACTCAAACAAGTATTTCACGGTGGACATTTCGCCCTGTTTGCGTTTGCCTTTATCCCCTTTCAGCACGGATTGGGCATAAATCGGTACGCCTAAACGGTCTTTCAAATCCTTGATTTTTACCGCTTTACGTTCCAATTCGGTCAGTTCAAAAAGGGAACTATTCAAATACGGAATATTGCCGTAGCGTTCTGTAACGGAAGGCTTCCGTTGAGAAGTAGGAACAGCCAAAACCTCAAAAAACAATTCCGAAAGTTCATCAAAATCCTTGACTCGATTTTCGTTCAAAAAAGCAAAAGCCCTATCTCCACGATGGTACTTGATTAATTGTCCTTCCAAGAGTTTCAAGAACAAAATTCGATTAAGCCATGTAATGCACAATTCCAAGCCAACATTAAACAGTTGCTCCTCCTGATTTTGTCCGTATTGATTCAGATTATCCAAATTAAAGAGGGCATTATCCACCTCAATTTCATTAATGGCATTTTCCAATAAAGAGCCTTCTAAGCGATTTTGAAGGGTTTTTCGTTGAATTATTTTCTTTCCCCCGTCCTTCACTTCTTCCAAACCAATGATGTAGAGCAATTCATTATAAAACTCCCGATTCAATGAATTAGCATCATTTTCAAAGGGAAGTTTCAGTAAATGTTCAGGCGAAAGGAGTTTGTAAAGGGCAATTTGGGCAGCATCCGAACGCTTGGTTTTGTCGAAACTGAAATAGGCACAAGGCAATTCCAAATCCGTGAGGGTTTCAATCAGTTTTTTTACCTCCGTATAAAAGAAACCGTTATCCTTATTTTGTTCGGTTTTGGTTTGATATATTTTCTTGAAAGCCTTGTTTTCGTAGAAGAGTTTGCGGAAATCATTTTCATCAAAAACGTACCAATTATGCAAATCAGTAGCGATTAGGTGCGAGATTTCGATATTCTTTTTCACTTCCCTTTCCACAAAATAATATAAAATTAACTCGTGCAAAGCCTTCACGTTGGGGCGAGTGTCCGTCATCATTTCGGGCGAATTAATTTTCTTATTTTCGATGATAACGCCCACGGCATCCTTGGAGGTTTTACCACGGTGAATTGCCAAATCCTCCCGACCTGCGGTGTTAAGTTCGTAGCGGTCTTTATAATGAGAGTGATTCAAAAAGTCACGCACCAGATTCTTCTGATTTTCCTCCGATTCATTGGGATTGAGCCTTTCAAAAAGTTTATGAATATTGTCCTGAAACCGTTGAATATCGTTCTGTTGAACGTTTTGTTTAAGATAAGCCTTGTTGAGAACCTTGGCGGGCGTTTGGATAAGTAGTTGCACGGAATCGGGATTTGGTTGTTCAGACAAATATCGAAAGGGAATGGGGATTAAGCAAATGAGGGGGGGAAATCGGATTTATTAAACGGTAAGGATTAGGTAGTTTTACGCTAAAAAGTACAAAGATTTTTACGTTTCTTTGCGATTCACATTTTAACCGCAATTTTATATGAGAAATTTTCTACGTTTTGGGTTTGTTTGTTTGTTTTTATTTTGGGGATTTGATGGGGTTGGTCAGAGTACAACTAACTTAGATTGTGGTACTAAACCACAAACACAGGAAGTTGCCAAAAATTTACTGAAAGCATATCAAGACTTTCAGTCTCAACCAAAAACAGCTCTTTTACCATCGCCCACTAATATTGTATATGTTCCTGTAATAATTCACGACATATATAAACTGGATGGTACAGGAAAAATTAGCTCTTCTGACTTGACAACTATATTTTCACGATTAAATAGCAAATACAGTTCTATTGGAATTCAATTTTATAGACCCTTTGTAGCTGATCTTATTCAAAGTGATTATTTTTATAACTATGGTAATATCACATCTTGCTCAGATGCAAAGGAAATTAGTCTTTGTTCAACGAGAGATTATACTAACGCATTAAATATATATTTTGTAGGTTCAATAACAGGTGCAAGTGGATTTGCAAGTTTTCCTACTTATTGTGACGGTAACACAAGTAGAAAAGAGGATAATAGAATTTTTATAGGTAAAAATTTTAGTTTAGATTTTATATCAAAGTATGTTGTACCTCACGAATTTGGACATTATTTTAGTTTATTTCACACTTTTAGAGAAAGCAATACCGAGTCATTTGAACTTGTTACAAGAGGGGCTGGGAAAAACTGTAATTCAGTAGCTGACCAGTTATGTGATACAGACGCAGACCCATATACAAGAGAGAATGTTAGTATAAATGACTGTAAAAAACTAAACTACATAACTGGAAGTTGTTTTTGGGGAGGGAGTTTTTACGGTTGTAATTATACTGATGGAAACGGTCAAAGTTATTCCCCTCCAATTAATAATCAAATGTCTTATTGGACTAACAATTGTTTAGATAACTTAGCTTTTACATCTGAACAATATCAGCGAATTGCATTTGGGTACGATTTTAGAATTGTAAACCCAAATCCTACTCTATCTAATCGCTATTATCTTGACGGCTTAAACAGAACAATTTTACAATTCTCAGGCAATAGTAGTTCCTTGGCTTGTTCTGGTGATAATTTAACAATGCAATTTAATAGTTATGGAGACCCTTCTTTTTGCCAAGGTGTATTTTATCTACAAATGAAGCCCATAAATAACTATTATTTTGGCGTAATAAGCTCAAATACAGGGGTTACAGCGGTAAATGGACAAGTTCAAATAACAGGAGGAATACCTTTAAACACACCAGCGGCTTATTATAAAGTAAGAATTGCAAAAGGAAGTTCCACAATATCTGAATCAGGTATTGTAGAACAAACAATCTACATAAATGGAACAACCAATGGAATCCCAACAGGAAGCCCAATAGCCTCACAATACGCCCTTGCCACAACCACACTTTACAACGCTACTTCCACTTGTGCAGGAAACAGTATTGCTCTTAATGTAAACATAAGTGGTTATGATTCTTACTGGTGGACAAGAAACGGAGCAAATTATACCGCATCCTCAACAAATAGTTCCTTAAATGCTTATGAAACAGGCAATTACACCTTAAATATGATAAAATGCGGTAACGTTTACCAAAGTTCAAATTCAATCTCTTTAAACTTCTATCAACCTGCCCCTTCACTCACAGCATCATCAAACGGAGCTACCACAGATTTTAGACTTGCTACGTGTGAAGGTTCCGCCGTTACGTTATCCGCTGGTTGTCAGTCGGGTATGAATACGTTATGGAATGATGGCACAACGTCCTCCATTCGCTATATTAATGCTTCCAGTACCAGAGATTTCTTTGTGAATTGTAATAACTATTTCTGTAATACGGGTTACGCCCCACCCGTCAGGATAATTGCCTTAAACCCCAACGTCCAATCTCAAAGAGATGGTAATTGGCAAGATGCTACGCTTTGGACAAGTAGTCTCGTTCCCCTAAATTGCCAAACCGTAACCATTCAAACGGGTCATACGGTAAATGTGCCAATAAACGATGCTAAGGCAAAAAGCATCATTATTAGAGGTAGGTTAAACTTTCAAAATGTCTCACCAACGGTCAAAGGGAAAGTTGGTTTAGGGATTTAATTTTGTCACGCATCTGTTGGCACGCAGATAACGCAGATGCCTATCGGCAACGCAGATTTTCGCAGATTTTTAGAAGTAAAACTTTATTTTTATCTGCGAAAATCTGCGTTGCGAAGCATCTGCGTAATCTGCGTTCCATATTTCTTTCAAACACAAACTATGAAAAAACTTTTATTCGTTATCATTCTCCTCACTACGCTTACGCCATTGGTACTTTTTGATAAATTACCCTTTCCCTTTATCACCGAGAAAACGCTCTATTTCCGCTTGTTGGTGGATATTTTGTTAATCGTTTGGGCGTTTGTTGCCTTTCAAAACCCCGAATATTTACCCCGCAAAACGCCTTTAAATATTGCCTTATCGGTTTTGGGAATCGTAACGCTACTGACTGCCATTTTCGGGCATGATTTTCAAAGTAGTTTTTGGTCAGGTTTGGAACGAATGGAAGGTTTCGTAGGGCTATTTCATGCCTTAATTTTCTTTTTTGTGTTAAGTAATTCACTCAAAAAAACTGAACAATGGAACATTCTATTTTTGACTTCCTGCGGGGTGGCGTGTGTATGTGTGGGCGTAGGAATTTTTAAAGAATTTGAGGTAGTTAAAAACGGTGAACGACTTTTTTCAAGTTTGGGAAATCCTACGTATTTAGGGCTTTATCTAATTCTACACTTGTTTTTGATGGGTTTTATCTTGACAAATGCTTCTGCCAAAATCAGAAATCTGTGCTTTTTAATGCTTCCAATTCTCTTCATCGGAGTCATTTTAACGCAAAGTAGAAGTGCATTTTTGGGTTTATTGATGGGTGGATTTGTGGTGGTTGTTTTTACTGTATTCTCTAAAAATATTACGCCCAAAATACGCTGGGGATTTGCTGGATTATTGTTGGCTCTTGGGCTGATAATCACGCTTTTATGGAGTGTTAAAAATACTGAGTTCGTGGAAAAATCCGTGTTTTTATCTCGTGTAATAAAGGTGGCAAGTTCCAAAACCACGGGCGTTTCTCGACTCAATAACTGGAAAATTGCCTACGAAAGCTTCAAAGAAAAACCTATTTTGGGTTGGGGACAAGAGAATTATCAATACGTTTTCGCCAAACACTTTCTGCCCCAAATGTACGATGATGCTCCGTGGTATGACCGTTCGCATAATTTTCTCTTGGATTGGCTCGTTTCGGGAGGAGTTTTAGGGTTACTTTCTTTCCTCGCTCCGTTTAGTGTAATACTTTGGTTTACAATACGTTCCAATAAATTTACTAAGATTCAAAAAGGTTTATTCATAGGATTTATCGTGGCATATTTTACCAATAATTTCTTTGGATTTGA
>JAYUOX010000060.1:0-6074 GCA_043760595.1 Cytophagales bacterium | reverse complement strand
TTTTGGCTTGTCCAATGGGCAAGTTCCCTTCTGTTTTATCTTGTTTCACAGCACAAAAATAGGGGGAACTTTTTTTACCTATTTGTACAGCCTAACTTAGGACCTATTACACATCCCTTTTACTTACCTACTAAATGCCCACAAAACTGTGCTTTGTTATCAATAATCTTGCCACCACATCTAAATCCTAAACCTGCTCCTTCGCCCGCAAAAAAGACTCCTGCCTGATAATAATTACCCGAATCGTCTTTCAAAAACTCGATATATTCTTGATAAATTGCCTTTTGTTCGAAATAATCTCCCTCCGTTTTTTCGAGGGTAATGCCTACGGGTGAGAGGATTTTTACGTTTGCTCCTTCTCTTCCAAACAACACTTTTTCTACACAAGATTTATTGACCAATTGATGATTATCGGTCTCCAATAAGAGTGGATGATTTGGAAATAAATCCCATAAAATCTTCAAAATTCCTTTCGATTGAAACAGTAAAGTATAGGCTGGATTCATCACAAGGGCTTTTTTAGACTTTACAATTTCGGTCAGTATTTTTGATAATTCGGGTTCGTCCCAACCGATATATTCCCAGGGAACGAGCTTAAACCAATAGTCATATTTGGTAAAACTACCGTCTTTATTTTGTTGAAAAATGCCTTGTTCAACGGAAAATTCCACGTTCTCGATGTGTTCAAATGTTACTCTAAAACCTGCCTCTTCGGCGGCTTCACCCAAAAGTTGCATATTGGTATCGTCTTCTGGATAACCCTCCATCGTTGAAATCAAAAGCGTAGGTTCAAACTCAGGATTCTGCTTTTTGAGTTCTTGGAACTGACTCACCAAAGACTCAAAAAGGGTATTGAATTGTGAACTTTCATCCAATCCATTTGCCTTCAAAGATGCCCATTGTACGGTGGCAGTTTCGGGAATACAGGTGGCAGTGTCGGCATTAAATTCTATGAGTTTGATGGGTTTGCCGTCCAATCCGCCCGATAAATCGAAGCGTCCATAGAGATGCCAATTTTTATCATTTTCCCAAGAGTATTTAATTAATTCAATCAAGTTTTCTGGAATGCCCAAAGTTGTAAATTGCTCATTATCAATTACATACTGTGCCGATTTCGTAAACATTTCGTATAGCTGATTGGCTGCTTCGTAATAATTCTCCGCCTCTTTTTCAGAAACTTCAATCATAGAATCAGTAACGTATGGAAGTGTATTTTCACCCAAAAGCCAATCATACCCCAAATTTTGGAGAGATTGGGTTGGGGAGATATTGAGTTTTTGGAAGTTCATCTAATTAATTTGAAAATTTGGTGATTTGATAATTTAGGTTCTACTATGATTTATACGGAAAATAACGTTGTGGAGGTTCAAAACCTCCACAACGTTGATAACTGAATAACCTTTGCGTATAAATCGTAGAAGAACCATAATTTAAAAATGCGGGAGGGGTAAATAATTTGGCAATAATTTTCAAATTACCTCATCCTCAAACTTTCAAATTAGATTATCCTCTAAATCCACCCCGCCCAGTACTCCTAAAAAAACCACTTCGTCCACTCACAGGTCTGGATGTGATGGTTCGTGAACTTCCGATATTTTCGTGAATACCACTTGATTTTTGGAAAGCGGTTTGATTAGAATAGTATCGCCCCATCATCGGGAAAAAGAAAAATCCACCTGAATGATGTCTTCTACGTTGCGTTGTATCACTTGAATTTTTGGTTTTTGGGTTCAAATCTGGGCGATAATTGGCGTAGTTTGGGCTCATCGTTTTTGCCAATAAATAGCCCATACCACCAAAAAGTAGTGCATTTGGCAAAGCATTATTCTGTCCAATCGTGGTTGGATTTTCTTTTATATCATTGTCAATCAGGGCTTTAACTGCCTGTGGGGAGAGTATTTCTTGTTTTCCGTCCAAGTACGTTACGATGGCAACGGAACTATCGGCTGGTACTTCGGTTTCGTCAGTAATTTTGAATTGCCCTTTTGAGGTTTCGGAAATATAGGTTTTGACACCCTTCGTATAAACCTCAACTTCCTCATAATCTTCATCGCCCGAGGACTCGTTGCCGCCACAGCTTTGTAGCATCACAGAATTACCCAAAATAGCCAATGCCAACGAGCCACTGATGGAAATATCTTTGATTTTGCGAATAAATGAATGTTTGCGTATGACTGTCATATTGGTTTTGGTTTTTGTTATCACAAATGTATTTGAAAATGTGGGAATGTGGAGTTTTTTTGGAAGAATGGTTTTTCGGGTGGATATTTTGGTAAAATCGTAGGGGCGTATCGCATACGCCCGAATTGCCCGCATTGTCAGAACGTGGGCGTATGCGATACTCCCCTACGATTTTCAGTAACCAATCTATCTTTACGTCTTTCTTAATTATGAAAATTCAAAAACTATTCGCCCTCACAATATTCTTGTATTCATTCGATGAAAACGCCCAATCCATTCAATGGAAGCCCATTACCCAACAATCAAAACCGTGGTCTCGTTGGTGGTGGATGGGCAATGCCGTCAATCCCAAAGACCTGATTTTCAACATGGAAGCCTATCAAAAAATCGGTTTGGGCGGACTGGAAATTACTCCAATTTATGGCGTAAAAGGTACGGAATCTCAGTTTATAGATTTCCTTTCGCCTACGTGGGTGAGTCTGTTCAAACACACCCTCACAGAAGGCAAACGCTTAGATTTGGGCATTGACTTAGCCAATGCTTCGGGCTGGCCCTTTGGTGGACGCTGGGTCGAGCCAGAAGATGCTTGTCGATACGTGATTCACAAAATTTATACCTTGAAAGAAGGTGAAAAACTAATCGGAAATATCACTTTTCAGCAACAAGCCATGATTCGGTTTGTATTGCCAAAAAACGTGCAACCGAAAGACTTAAAACAGCCAATTTCTGGAAATAATAATCTTCAAGAATTGGCGATTGACCAAGTGAAATTTGATAGAATAGTGCCTTTGGAAGCGTTGATGGCATATTCTGATAAGAATGAAATTTTAAATTTAACGAATAAAGTAAATTTGGAAGGAGGACTTAATTGGCAAGCTCCCAAAGGAAATTGGACGCTTTACGCCATTTTTTCAGGATGGCATGGCAAAATGGTTGAACGGGCAGGACCGGGTGGTGAAGGTGATGTAATTGACCATTTTTCAGAAAAAGCAATCAATCAATATTTAAAAGAATTTGACAAAGCTTTTGCGGGAACAGACGTGAGTTCAATGCGGGCTTTTTTCAATGATTCCTACGAAGTGGACGATGCCAAAGGTCAGGCAGATTGGACTCCCGAACTGTTCAACGAGTTTCTGAAAAGGCGTGGGTATGACCTTCAGAATTATTTACCAAATCTGTTTAGTCAAGAAAAAACGGACATCAATCGTCGGGTTTTGTGTGATTATAGAACAACTATTTCTGACTTGATTTTAGAAAAATATACCTCTGTATGGGCAAAATGGGGACATTCTCGTGGAAAAATTGTGAGAAATCAGGCTCATGGTTCACCTGGGAATACCTTAGATTTATATTCGCAAGTTGATATTCCCGAAATTGAAGGAACAGATTTATTACGAATAAAATTTGCTTCGTCTGCTTCCAATGTGATGGGTAAAAAACTGACTTCTTCCGAATCTGCGACTTGGGAAAATGAACATTTTTTGTCTAATTTGGGAGATGTAAAAAAGAGTTTAGACCGATTTATGGTGGGCGGAATTAATCATATTTTCTATCACGGAACCAATTATTCACCCCAAAATGAGACTTTCCCAGGATGGTTATTTTATGCAGCAACCCATTTTACGCCTCATAATCCATTCTGGAAAGATTTTGAAGCCTTGAATCAGTACGTGGCTCGTTGTCAGACGTTTCTGCAAGATACCAAACCCGATAATGACATCCTTTTGTACTTCCCGATTTATGACCGTTTCTCAGAACAAACATCCAAAGGTTTGCTCCAACATTTTGACGGTGTTACGCCCGAATTTAATGATACAGACTTTAAGTCAGTAGCCCAAAAAATGTTAGATTTAGGGTATTCTTTTGATTATATTTCGGACAAACAAATTGCAGAATTGGGAGTAAAAAATTCAAAAATTACAAAAGGAGAAACTGTTTGGAAAACCATTTTACTCTCTGAAAATGAGATAGTTACGATTAATACTTTTGAAAAACTAATTCAATTAGCCAAAGACGGAGCCGTGGTTGTGGTTCATAATCAATTACCCAAAACCGTGGAAGGATTGAATAATTTATCAGCACGACAAGTAAAATTTAAGAGCCTGATTTTAGAAATTAATTTCGTTAAAAATGAAGGGATTTCAGTAGCAAAAATGGGAAAAGGAGCATTTATTTTGGGAGAAAATTTGGAGGAAATTTTGACGGCTGCGAAGGTACAAAGAGAGACAATGAATGATGTTGGTTTACAATGTATTCGTAAAAATATCATGACTGCACGGAAGTCGTCCTTCAAAAGGACGACTTCTGTAAATTCTGAAAACCTACAAGGCAAGACCTACTTTATTAATAATAAATCTGACAAAAACTTTGAGGGTTGGGTCAAAATTGAGACTCCTTTTCAGTCCGTTGCCCTCTACAATCCGATGAATAAAGACCTTGGATTGGCAAAAACTAAGGCAAAAAAACAAGGAGTTTATCTGCAAATTATGGCAGGAGAATCAATGATTTTAGAAACTCAAAATCAGGCAATTAAAAGCAACAAATATCCCTATTTCAAAGCCATTGCTAACCCCCAAGAACTGTCTGGAAATTGGCAAATAAAATTCAGTGAAGGCGGAGAAATTTTACCCAAAACCATTGAAACAAAAACCCTACAATCGTGGACGAATTTTGAAGGAGAAGATTATGGAAACTTCTCAGGTACTGCCACTTATACACAGACATTTATTAATCCAAATACTTCTAAATCAGGTTATTGGCTTGATTTAGGCAAAGTTTCTGAATCTGCGAGAGTGCGTATTAATGGACAATTTTTAGGAACATTATTAGGTCCAGTTTATCGTATTTTTGTAGCTTCAAAGCTCTTGAAATCTCAGAATATTTTAACGATTGAAGTCTCCAATTCTATGGCAAATAGGGTAATTGCTTTGGAGAAAAAGGGCGTTGTTTGGCAGCAATTTTATAACATCAACGTCTCGGCAAAATTGAAACAAAACATAGGAGAAAATGGCTATTTTACCACTAAAAATTGGACTCCGAAACCGTCTGGAATTTTGGGAAAGGTTATGCTGACGGCGGTTGGGATTTTGGAGTGATTTTTTATTTTGGGAAAATTGGTTTAACTTATTTAGTAACACCGTGAGGGTATAAATATTATGTATCGTCTTATAACAACTTCAATACAAACACAAGAACATGAAAACATTAAAAATATCCATCGCCAATCTGTCTCTTTTGACTATACTTTTATTTTTCAACAATAATACTCAGGCACAAGGCACCAAACAAATGGTCAGATTAGCGAAACTTACTATTGATTCCACCCAATTAGAAAGCTATAAAATATTCCTAAAGGAAGAGATTGAAGCATCCATCAAACTCGAAGAGGGCGTTTTGACTTTATATGCAACCTTTGAAAAAAATAAACCTACATATTTGACCATTTGGGAGATTTATGCCGATAAAAATGCCTACGAAAATCATATTCAAACTCCTCATTTTAAAAAATATAAGGCTGGAACAAGCGGCATGGTTAAAGCCCTTGAACTCGTAGAAACAGTGCCTTTGATTTCGGATATGAAAATTAAATAGACAGAGAAGGACAATCGGGAGCAAGCATTGCCGTATAATTCCATACTAAGTAGGGGTTAGGATTTAGTTGTTAGGATTTTAAGATATAACCAATTGATAATCAGATGATTATAATTTATCAAAACATAAACTAATTAATAACGGGTACTTACCGTTACACATTAAGCCAATAAGTCAATTTAAAAACTATCGCCCGATTCTTAGTTTGGAGGGATTCATTACTTAAATAACGGTTTCCGAAAGTGTCGTTTTTGAAGGTTTCGGTGGCGTAATAATTATCGGTATAAACCAAGAAAAAATCA
>JAYUOX010000059.1:0-6083 GCA_043760595.1 Cytophagales bacterium | reverse complement strand
AAGACCGAGCAACATCGACAAAAGACGAGTCGAAAGTGCTGTTAAATGTAAAAATGAGTCGTCAGGGAAGTAAGATTTTGGAGATTGATGATTTGAGTAAATCTTTTGGAAATCAGAAGATTGTGGATCATTTTTCTTACGTATTTCAACGCAAAGACCGCATTGGAATTATTGGGAAAAACGGTATCGGAAAATCTACTTTTTTGAACATGGTTACCCAGAATTTGAAACCAGATTCGGGTAAAATCACGTCGGGAGAAACCGTAGTTTATGGTTATTACACCCAGGGCGATTTGGAGTTTAATCCAACTGACCGAGTGATTGATGTTATCAAAGAAATTGCCGAAGTCGTAACCGTTGGAACGGGTGAAACCATCTCAGCAAGTGCGTTTTTGACCCACTTCAAATTTGACCCAAAAGTGCAATATGGCATGGTCGAGAAGTTGTCGGGAGGGGAAAAAAGACGTTTGCAATTAATGAAAGTCTTAATCCAAAATCCCAACTTTTTGATTCTCGATGAACCAACCAACGACCTTGATATTCAGACACTTAACATCTTGGAAGACTTCTTGATGGCATTTGGTGGGTGTATTATTTTAGTATCTCATGATCGTTATTTTATGGATAAATTGGTGGAACACCTCTTTGTTTTTGAAGGCAACGGAGTCATCAGAGATTTCCCTGGAAACTATACCGATTATCGAGAGTGGGCAGACTCGCCAGAAGTGATTGAAAGTCAAAGACAGAATGCCGAAGACAGTAGAAAATCGGGTGGAAATAGTCTTTCAACAACGGTTGAAAAAGCACAAACTGTCAAGAAAAAATTATCGTTCAAAGAGCAAAAAGAGTACGATGATTTGGGTAAAACCATTGAGCAGTTAGAAGTTAAAAAAGATACATTAACCGACCAATTAAATGGCGGAGGTTCGTATGAAGATTTAGCGAAATGGGCAAAGGAAATCGAAGCCATTTCGGATGAATTAGACGAAAAAGAATTGCGTTGGTTGGAACTTTCGGAGGGGATATGAAAGCAGGGTTATGTGAAAAGTTGTAAAAATTTTTATTTCGATAATATTCTGAAATTCACTTTTTTGTATAAATTGCACTATTATTTCATGAAATTTGTTTAAAGACTAACTACTGTATGAACCAAGAAGAAAATAGACCAAAATCCGAAAGAACCATAAATTGGGAAACGACAAGTTACATATTAATAGCATTTATCATTGGGATTACAATTACTTTTTTTAGCTTTTAAAGTCTTTTATTCAGGAACAGATGAATTCTCTGTAATTAAAGTTGAATTAATCAAAGATAGTTTAAATACCGAAAAAGTAATAAAATCTAAGTTAGATTCCATTTTAACGTTAAAATTACAAAATGATATTCAGTTGGTGGAAAAGAAAAATGATGGACGTTTTGAAGTTTTAACTTGGTCTTCTGTTTTGGTAATTACGTTATTGTTAGTTTTTGCAACAATCAATTTTATAATTTCAAGTTCAAAAGTGAAGGAAGTAGTTGATAGCGAAATGGATAAGAAATTTGACGAAATTGAATCAAAAGCTGAAAAATTTATAGGGGATATAAAATCAAAAACTGAAACATTTACAAAAACCTATGAGAAACAACTGATAGAAATTGAAGAATTGGTAGAAAATGCAAAGAAAGAGTCTGAAAAGGTAAAGGATTATAGTGATTTAGCTGAACAAATAATTAGCCAAATTGGTAAAAAATAAAAATGACAAATATTATTTCACAATCGGAAAGGGATATTATAAATTATCTATCAGAAAAAATAGATAGTGGAACGGCTGTACTTGAAGATTACACTCGTTATGAACAACTTTTAATCAAAGCGGGTTTGACGCAAGAACAAATCAGGGCAAAGCTTACGGCAAATGGCTTTAAAACTTTTAACCAATATCTTGATACTCGTAAAAGTCCAAAAAATAAAAAAGAAAGAGAAGTTGTGGAGGTAATAATTGTTGCTGGGTTAGTTGTTCTAAGTGCAATAATTGGGTTATTGATAATGACAGGAAAACTGGTAATTAGTGATAGAAAAAGTTAAAGAGATTGATTGAAATTCCAATTTCAATCAATCTCTTTAACTTTTCAAGGCGTTTTTTACTCCCCCCTCACAAACCGTCTTACCAAAAACTTCTCTCCATCAATAATTCTCACAAAATATACTCCCGTCGTGAGGTCTTTTACGTTGATTTCTTTGGTATAAAATTGTTCTTGATTTTTTTCTAATTTATCAGATAAAATGCTCATTCCCAATGAGTTAATTATTTCGATAACTGGTTCTGAACTCGTTTTTTCTTTCGTAAAATACTGAATCTTCAACCACTCATTCGCTGGATTTGGAGAAAGTATTAAATCGTCTTCTTGAATATTTTGCTCATCGTCAATCGCCATAATTCGAGAATTACTTACGGGTAAAAATTCTACAACTCCCGACACAGACGAACACTTCCCAAGCGTTACTCGAACTGTATATTTACCTGATTGCCTGATAGTTACATTCGGATTGACAGCATTTGGGATAGCTATTCCTTCTTTCAACCATTGGTAAGTGTAACTTCCACCTCCTGTTGTGACGGCTCGAAGCGTGGTGGACGAACCTGTAATGAGTAAATATTTCCCTGCTGCTGGTTTAGTCGAAATGTTTGTTCCCGTGTTCGTAATCACGAAAGGAATGGAGGTAGCTTTACAATTATTTTGTGATGCAGAAACGGTATAACTTCCTGACTGTAAGATGTTTAAATAAAAATCATTAGCTTTTGAAATATTTTTTCCATCTTTCAACCATTGATACGTAATACCCGTTCCCGTGAGGTTTTTTACACTCAGATTGATATTTGCCGTACAAAGATTTACTCCATTATCCGAAGAAATTACAGGCGTTTGAGCATTTTCTACCACGATATTTGGCGAAGTTGCCGAGCATTTTCCTTGGGTTATGGTTACAGAATATTTACCCGCAACTCTGGGGCTATAAAAGGCAGAATTGGCTAATGGAATTGGGCTACCGTTCCAGTTCCAAACGTAGGAAAGATTTGTCCCCGAATTGGTCAATAATCTTACCGCACCTTTACACAAAGAAGTATTCCCTGAGGAAGCAATTGAGGATGCCAATTGACAAGGCGTACTACTTACTCCGCTGATTATCAGGGCATAATACTGAATATCTCCTCTCAAAGTTGAACCTTTGTGATTGATAGTGATGGTATAAGTTTTGCCAGCGACTGGTTTTTCGATATAAACTTGTTCTACATTATCTCTAAAATTATCGCCCTGTTTTGCTCCTTCATTAGGTATGTCTGGGTTCAAAATCCAAGGTAAAAAAGATGATTTTCCGTCGGTAATCCTGATGTCCAAATCGTTTACTAATTTGGGTTTGCGGTTATTCAAATTTTCGGGTTTGGCTTCGGTGGGTGTGCCTTCGGGGTCTGTCCACGAAATAGTGGCAACGATGGGGCTTTTTCCAGAGGCTACTATTTGAAAAGTATTCGTTGAATTTTGATATAAAAGGCTTTCAGAAATAAAATAATTTTGGTCTTTATTGGCAATAACCTGAGCGGCTCGCTCGGTATTCAAAAGCCCCCAACCATACTGATAATCAGGACCTTGCGTTGTGCCAGCTTCGTTTGCAGAATGTAAAACGATACCCTTCAGCGTGGAGGCACGCATCGTAAATCCATAATTTTGTTTGGCATAAAATTCTTGTAATAATAACAACGAACCCGCCACATTGGGAGCCGACACGGACGTACCTGTGAGGGTCGCATAGGCATCATCGCCATTGGCGGAAGCCGACAAAATCGCATCGCCCGTACCCACGAGGTCAGGTTTGATTCGCCCGTCGTCGGTAGGTCCCCAACTGCTATACGCCGACATTTTTATATCCGAGGGTTTAGTCGGCACAATATCTCCGCCGTCAATCGCCCCAACGGTCAGGATATTTTTGGCATTGCCATCCATCGGAATTGTATCATAACTGTCATTTTTGTTGCGTGGGAGGGTACTTTTGGTATTTGTATTTCTGAAATAATAAGGCGTTCCTGCGGGTGGACCCGTTTCGGTTCGTTTATTATCTGCTGATTTTACGATAAGATAATAAGGGGCGTTATAGGCAATTTTATCAATCTCGCTTGATTTTTTATCATAAAAACCAAAACGGTAATCCTCTGATTTTGAGATAGTTGTATCGCCCCACCACTCCCATTTGAATTTGTCATCCCGAAAAACAATTCCACTGCGGTCTGGATTAAAAACCCAACCTGCCAGCACTCCATACGAATGATTGGACACTAACAAACCTTTGGCAGCAAAAGCCATTTCGGAGACATCATCCCCAAAATCCCAAACCTTCAAATTAGCCCCATACGCCATGCCACGAGCCTGTTTGTTCACGCCAGTTCCAATCAAAATCCCTGCTAAGTGAGTGGTATGTTCATTGAGATATGGTGGTGCGTCAATTTGTTTGATACGATTAATCCCCAATTCACGGTGGGTATCTCTGACCAATCCACCATCCCAAATTCCGAGTTTATCCCTCACCACCGAACTCAAACCACTCAGACTCACGCCCAAACTACCACCCGTGTAAAGTGAGTTGGTACGAGTACAAGCCGAGGGCGAAATTTGCCCATGAGAAATGTAATAAATGGGATTTTGAGATTCGTCAATCCCCTGCAATGCAAGCACACGACCATCTGGGAGGATTTTCTGTAAAATCCAATCATTTTCTTTGGCTAACCGTAACGTTTTTTTGAAGTTATCTTTGGCATCAGTTTTAAAGACTTTTCCCATTCTTCGAAGGGCTTTGTCGGAAGTGGACTGAGGAATTTGAATACTGTACTTTTCAGACGATTGAACATTGTCTGTCGATTGGGCTGTGATGTGGGAAAGATTGATAAAGAATAAAAAAGTGAAAATTACTTCTCCTTTTTTACAAAAAAAACCTTTGATCCATGAACAATCCTTTGGCGGAAAGATATTCATTTAGGTATGTTTTAGTTATAAATATTTGTGCAGAAACTATAGCAAAAAATGTGCCTGTGTAGATTTTAGTGCTAATTAACTGAAAATAAAAAAGAGTTAGTTGAAAACATATTCCAATCAACTCTTTTAATCATTTTTGGAATCGAAAAATTTAATTTTCGATTTACCAATACAGAATTTTCAGGTAAAAAAGCATTCAAACTCAACCAAATTCACTCGTAAAATCTTCCCTAAACTGACGATTTCTAAGGGCGTAAAACAAAACGTAATCTCGTATATCTTGCTCTGACATATCATCAATAATGGTTTGTAACTGAGACTTAACCCCTTGATTATCAGTATTTTCCTTGTGTAATTCAGCATCACGGATATAATACAAAACTGCTACCACGTGCTTACAAATATCACCCCAATCGTAAGGACAATCACAGGAATGTTCAACTACTTTTCCCTTGCTGATTTGAATGAAAATCTCATAATCCTCAGAACCCTGAACCACGGCTGAGAATTCTCCATTACCTAAATTTTCTACGTCAATTACGTTATCATTTTCGTAATAATCAAAACCTCGATTAAGGATTTTTCTTTCGATTTCTGTTTCAAAAGCGGGGAAGTTCATCTTACAGAATGTGCTTCATGTAAGTATTCAAATCTTTATCGCCCCGTCCCGAAAGATTAATTACAATCGTCTCATTTGGTTTCGCTCCTAAATATTTTAAAACCGACATCGCATGAGCCGTTTCGAGAGCGGGAATGATGCCTTCCAATTGTGAAAGTTCCAAAGATGATTCTAAGGCTTCTTCATCAGTGATGGCATAAAACTCTGCTCTTTTCGTTTCCCATAAGTTGGCGTGCATCGGTCCAATGCCTGGATAATCTAAACCTGCCGAAATTGAATGTGGCTCAACTACCTGACCATCAGGTGTTTGCATTAGTAAACTTTTGCTGCCATGAAGAACACCCATTTTTCCTAAGAAAGTAGTTGCCGCTGACATTCCTGTTGTAATGCCGTGTCCACCCGCTTCAACTGCAATTAAACGAGTGTCCATATCATCCAAAAAATGATAAAAAGCACC
>JAYUOX010000058.1:0-18748 GCA_043760595.1 Cytophagales bacterium | reverse complement strand
CTAACTAAATACACCTTGGTTTTGAGTCCCCCAGAGATTAACCGAGAAACTAATTGAAGTTCTGCGGATAACTTTTCAGTTTCAAATTTTGCGACATTTTTCCCCGAATCAAACGCTTTTTTTACAACGGCTGAATATTTATTGGTTTGAATACTGACATCCAATAAATAATTTCGTTCCGAAGCAAAATAAGAATTATCGGACATATTGGCATCCCCCGAAAGAATATCTTTACCTCTTTCATAAAAATCATTTGGATTCTCAACGGCGATGGATAAATCCCCTTTTGAACCTTGAAAAAGTAGCGAAGAAGAGTTCCCGATGTTCATACACGTAGGATGGTCGGGCAGATTATTTCCATTTAATTTTTCAGTAAAACGCCCCAACCAACCTGTATCAAGGCGTTGTGAATCATTTACGGGCATGGTGGCACTCAACCAAATATCCGTAGAACGAAAATGTGAAAGGCTATTGTTCGGATAACCTACTCCTTGAATTACCGCCAATTTACCTTCATCAAAAAGTCCCGAAAATCCATTGTTTGCCCCTAATTTCAAGGCAGGATTCATATAAACTCCGTCTTTCAACTTTGATAATCGAGCCTTTGAAATACCGATAGTTGGACGATATTTTGAGTAATATCTATCATCATCGGCGGGGACAATGGTGTTGAGTCCATCGTTGCCACCAAACATTTGAATAATGACTAAAATATTATCATTCTCCTCAGCCAAAGCTGAGAATTGATTTTTGGCGGATGCCCACACGGGTATTTTTCCAAGCGAAAAACCTGCGGCAAGTCCAGCGTATTGAAGTAATTTTCTGCGTTGCATATTTAGAAAATTATTGAGTTGTTGAGTTGTTGAATTATTGAGTTGGAAAACCAACAATTCAATAATGTTGTTAAATTGTTGAGTTGGGAAACCAACAATTCAACAATCCAACAATTCAACAATTATTTATCAAGAAAGATGAAAATCAGGCGATTTGATGAGTTGAGCCAATAAATATTTGACTCGTCCGCCCACCGTTCCTGCTATTTTTACCATATTGACCCATTCAAAATCAGGGCTTCCACCCAAGAGATTTTTCATGTATTTGTCTATTTGGGCAGATGTTTGGGGCTTTACCAAAAAGAGCGTACAAATCTGGATCGTTAATTTTTTAGCATCTTCATAATCATCAAATTGCTTTATCCAAGACTGCATATATTCGTCCTTTTGATTCCAGATAAAACTTCCCATTTGCTGAACCGCAAAAGGATAGGTTCGGGTATCTGCCCATTTTCTGTACCCCACCCAACCTGCCACATTGGGCGGATTGAGGAGTTCTTGCCCCATCGTAACCATTACCCATTCCTTCCAATCGCCCTTTACGTCAAAATGTTTGGTGATTCCGACGATTAATTCCGAGGGTGTTTTTAATTGAATACCGATATTACTTTCATCAAAAAAGAAGGCTGATTTTAACAGCTTTGCCAGCACAGGACGAATCTCGTAATTATTATCTCTAAACGTCTGAGCCATCTCTTTGACGATGTCCATATTCACTTTTTGAGGATTGCTGTACACAAAGTAGCGGTACAATTTCTCACAAATAAACATCGACATTACTTCGCCCCGCTTGCGGATAATAATGTCTATTAAACCTTGAACTTCATTTTTATAGATTTCCTCTTCGGTGAGATACGTATTGACTCCGATGGTTTCTCCGAGGTAAGTTTTGGCGGCATTATCGTGTTCTGTACTCACCAAAAAGGTTTTGTAAACCCCTTGAAAAGTCCATTCATCCGAGAAAAAATTGGTTTTCCAACCCGTAAAACATTTTGCTCCTTCTTGCACATCTTGTTCGGTATAATTTCCGATGCCGATGGTGTAGAGTTCTAACAATTCACGGGAGAAATTCTCATTGGGCGATTTCTTGGTACTATCTTGACCGTTCAAAAAAATCAGCATTGCTCCGTCCAAAATAATTTTTTCGAGAAATGTTCTAAAATTTCCCTGGTGAAAAGATCTAAAAAGGTCATTTTGACGATACATCAATTGGGCGGGCATCACTTGGTCAATCGCAAATTTTGTGGTAAAATGCCCATGCCAAAACAGCGTCATTTTTTCACGAATACTGACATTATCCTTCGCCATTTCATCAATCCACCAGCGTTTTAGCTCATAGTTCAAGTCATAGACATCCTTATATACAGCATCTGTAGCCGCTTGTTGGTCGGCTTTGGGCAATTTCCACCATGCTTTGTAGGATTTATCTTTCCAAGAAGGAACGGGAGGTTTACCGTTTTTGACAGCATTCGTGAGCAACAATTCAACGGCTTCATTGGCGGTTTTTCCCGTAAATAATTTTACGGTTTCCCAATTAGTCGCAAAAGTTGTTCGTCTTAATAAATGGAGGGCTTGTTGTATAGTAAGTTTTTTATCAAACGGCGTGAGCGAAGCCGTTTGTTGGGTATCAGCAAGAGCGATGAAACTACTGAGGAAGTCAGTTCTGTTCATAATTTTTGAGGAAAAATATTTCTCGAAAATACGGATAAAAATTTGAACTATTGCACGATTGTACGGGGATTTGAGTGAGCGGTCATTTGCCCCAAATCCCTATACCTTCACAATCATCTTCTTCTCATACATCACCCACAAAATCCCCAACCAAATCAGAATAACCGTCAATGCCCCTGCCAGAGAGGCGTGATAAGGATTTGAGAATATTGGCACAATCAAGTTTTTGTACATCCATGTCTGTAAATTTACTTCTTTTCCATCGGCAGAAACTACTTTTATCATTCTCAAAATCCGTGGAATTAGTCCCGACAAAAAGAAAACCGTGATGGCATTTACCCCATAAACGACAAAAGGTTTTGTCCATCGTTGATAGCCTTTTACATCAATCAACCAATAGAAACTTGCTAAGAAACACATAGCCAATCCAGAAGTCCAAAGCACGTAAGAACTCGTCCAGAGGGCTTTATTGATAGTAAAACCTGCTTCGTCCCAAGCCCAACCCAAGGTCATCAACACGCCACCGAATAGGTACATATACACAAGTTTTTCAGAAATTTCTTTGTCTTTTCGTTGTACCCACGTCCCCGTCAAAACACCCGAAAGCCCCGTGGCAATGGCTGGGAGGGTACTCAAAAGTCCTTCGGGATCCCAGGTTTTGGCGGCTTTGTAGAGATGTGCCGTTCCGAGAATCATTCTGTCAAAATATGCTCCCAAATTAAATTCAGGTTCAAGATTAGCAGGTCCAAAATCAGGCACGGGTACGAAGGTCATCAGTAGCCAATAGCCAATCAATAAACTGGCAAAAATGATTTGTTGGATACGGTTTTTAGTTGTCAGAAATATGAGCGAACACACCAAAAATACCATCGCAATTCGTTGCAAAACCCCAGGAATCCGAATAACTGAAAGGTCTAATCTCGGGAAAAGCGAAAGGAACAATCCTAAGCCAAAGAGTTTGGCAGAGCGAGTAAATATCTTTGTAATAGTCTCTTTATCAGCTACTTTATCTTGAAAGGCAAAAGAGATTGAGACACCTACGATGAACAAGAAGAAAGGGAAAACCAAGTCAGTGGGTGTACAGCCGTTCCACTCGGCGTGTTCGAGGGGGGCGTAAATATGTCCCCAATCGCCAGGGTTATTGACCAAAATCATCAAGGCAACCGTCAAGCCTCTGAACACATCAAGGGAGAGTAATCGTTTATTCATAAAATATGTATCACGAGCTTTCCAGTTCGTATCTTTTAATTTACTAATTCAACGAATATACTGTTTTTTAGGATTGATACAAATAAAAATATCTTCAAAATGATATTGAGGGTATTTTCTGAGAAGTAAAGACCCACAGGTACTTATAGTAATAAGGGTTTGATTTAAAATTAAAAAATATTTTCAAACCTAAACGACTGATTATCAATAGAAATTAGATGATTGTTAATTTTTTAAATCGTTGGGCTTGCATAATTAGTAGAGAACCCGTAATTTTGCACCACGTTAAAAGAAACAGACAGTATAAATGGTTTAATAGCTCAGTTGGTTCAGAGCACCTGCCTTACAAGCAGGGGGTCCAAGGTTCGAATCCTTGTTAGACCACCTTTTAGATTAACATTTTGGTTTAATAGCTCAGTTGGTTCAGAGCACCTGCCTTACAAGCAGGGGGTCCAAGGTTCGAATCCTTGTTAGACCACCAAAAACAAAGCCTTCAAAATTTAACTTTTGAAGGCTTTTTTGTTTACAGATTCCTACGCATATCGCCGCTTTCGCAAAAAACCTTTCAACAAACCTGCCAACACCAACACCACAATCGGAATAATTAGATTAATTCCTTGCCAATATTCACGTTCATCTTGTAGGGCTACTTTGTCTAATGGACGTAGTACGATTTCTTTATTGCGGGCAGTGATGACTCCGTTATCGTCCAAAAGATAATCAATGGCATTGACTACAAAATCCTTATTGGCAAAAGTATTACCTGAATATTTATCAAAGCCCAGAGGTAAGGGCGTATTTTGTTTTTTATCAAAATCATTGACAGGAATATCACCGTCTGAACACACTATGATTTTGGAAGGCTTACCTTCTGATTTAAAAGTAACCGCACGTGAATCGGAAGGCAGGATTCTGTTTTTGAACAATGACTCAAATTTACCTTCTAACAATACGCCCACCGTCTGTACGCCCGCTTTGTATAGATTTGCGTCTAATTGTTTATTCGCAAAATTATAACTCATAATAGCGGGGGCGTTCAATATTTGGGTGTACTGCGAAGTCATCAAAAGGGGCGTTTTTGTGATTCCGTTTGCTCGCACGGTGTCCAAAGTCCCTACGTATTTTGTATAAATACCATCTAAGTTCTTGACAATGGGCGACTTACCAAAAGTATTAATCAATGGATAATATTGCCACGGCACGAGTTGAATGTTGGCTTTATTTCCAAAATTCCCCACATCCAAAGGAATAGCAGCACACATCTGAGCGTCTTTAATCAGCGTAGGGTTTAAGCGTACTCCGTATTTGAACAATAAATCTTCCAAACCTACGCTTTGCACCTGAGCCATATTTCCTTCACGAGCTACGGAATCTACTTTTACAGCATCAATAAAAAACAAGGCTTTTCCTCCGTTGATAATGAATTGGTCGATTTTGTATTTGTCTTCATCATTAAACATTTGGTCGGGTTTCATGACTAAAATACCGTCCAGACCATCCAATGTAGGCGATTGACGTAAATCAACGGGGTAGAGTTCGTAGTTTTTTTTCAAAGTACCAATCAAATCTAACTGATTGACGGCGGGTAATCTTGAATAATTTACAAAAATACCAATCTTCTTTTTCTGCGAAGCCGTGAGGGTTTTGATGGCAGAGGCTAACTGAAATTCCACGCCTTCGTATGATTGATTAAGGATTTCTTGGGGAGAAGCAGTTTTGTTACCTTTCAGTAAAAGTGTGACAATTTCCTTGTCTTTGTAGGTAATTACCGCCCCAGGTATCACTAAAATCTGAGTTTTGCGACCATCTTCTTTTGCGGTAACGTTGGTAGGTGGAATACCCTTTTGAGCTAATTCTCTAATTTTTTCATTACGAGTTTTTTCGTCTTTGATTTCGGAATTAAGGTCGATAAAGGCGTATTTTATTTTTGTACCACCGTGAATCTGAAATTCGTCCAAAGTCTCACGCACGGCATTTTCAAGGCGTTTGAAGCCCGCAGGAATGCCTTTGCCCGTCAGATACACCTTCACATATACCTCATCATCAAGGTTTTGGAGGAGATTTTTGGTGGCATCGTTAATGGTAAAACGTTTTTCTTCGGTAAGGTCAATTCTGAAAAAAAAGCGATTGGCTAAGATATTCACGCCAATGACGGCGATGATTACGAGAAGGATTTGAAGGATTTTATTTTTCATGTAGTTGTAAGCTCAATAATTTTAGACATTTCTTAAACCATTAATTTCTTTATCGGACAAACCTGTTAGTATCTTTATCATTTCATTATCTAATCCATTCTCGATTGCTTTTTTCGTCATTTCAATAATTCCTTCTGCTTTTCCTTCTGCTTTTCCCTCTGCTTTTCCTTCTGCTTTTCCTTCTGCTTTTCCTTCTGCTTTTCCCTCTGCTAACCCTTCCACTCTGGCGGCATTCATTAATGTCATTTCGCTACTTATGTCATCCCAGTATTTATTGTAAGTTGCCAATTCTCCCTTCGTAAAACCAGATTCTTGAAGGTAATCTACAGCTTCTTTGATGATTGAATTTTGCAATAATTCTTCGGGAATTGTCTCAGAATTGTCTTCAATTTCAGTCATAAATCGTAACCATAACAATTGCATTTTTCGTTCTGAAATATTTTTTGCTTTAAACTTTGGGAGTTCCACAAAAACCAATTCCAAACCTTTCAAAATCTTATCGGGATGTTGTTGATGAACGATTTTGTAATGATGATAAAAATCGGTAATCGTAGGCTCAAACGTCTCATTGACCAAATTGAGTGAATAGACAGGTTGTAAACTTTCATACACTTTACCCTTTCCTAACTGTTGTACATACGCTTTTGAAGCGTTGAATAATACTCTACTTTTGAAAGCATCCGTCCAAAGCATTTGCATTTCTACGATAAATTGTCGTCCGTTTTGGTCTGTGCAACGAACATCAACGATGGAATATTTCAGTACGGGGATTTCTGGGACTAATTCATGGGGGAGGTATTCCACCGATAAAATAGGGGAATCTAATGGCAAAAGGGCGTTCAAAAAACTAATCAGCAAATGAGGATGTTGTCCGAATATTTTTTTGAAAGTTAAATCATTTTTGGGGTCAAGATAACGCATAAGGTTATTGTAAATTCTATTTCTACACAAAACTACAAAAATCAATCATACCACCCTAATTATTCACTGGTTCAGCCACTTTTAGTAATGACCTCGTAGCTACTAACGCCATTGCCTCCGCTGATTCAGTAGCGAAGAGGTGTTGAGTCATCATGAAAACATTTTGGTTGTAGAAATCAGCTCTAAACATCTGATTATTAAGCGTATAGGCTACATCGCAAATAATTAAATGATAGTGTCGTGAGATAATATCATAGACAATAACTGGGTTAGAATTATTGGTATTTCGTTCAAAACAGTGCAAGAATATTGGAAAATCTAACAGTCCACCGCCTTGCATATTATCGCTGAGTTCGGTATCAAAGTATTCGTATTTGAGGACGGAATGTTCAAAATCTCGTTGGGTAAAACAGGCAGAAAGTTCTTCTAATTTTTGGGTCATTTCTGCCAAAGGCGTTTCTTCATACTGATATTCTTGAAAAGGTTTCCAGAGGTTATTTTTGATTTCAAAAAATTCCAGAGAGGTTTTAGAAAGTTCTAATTTATAGTCAAAAACGGGATGATTAGGAGCAAAATATCCTGGATAAAAATAATTTATACCTTGTTGTTTGGAGAAAATAATTTTCTGTAACATCAAGTATTTTCCAAGGCTATACTTCTGATAATCAGGGTCATAGAAACAGACTATGCCCATTGAGGAGTCCTGTCCCAAATCAAAAATTCCACAAGCAATCAGCTTATCGTTGTCATAAATACAAACCTGTTGCGACTCAAAAAAATTATTCCAACTGTCTTCGTACAGAACATGACGCAAGGATCTGGGAGCGTCAAACGAAACGTGCGTTCGGTATTTGTTATAAAGGGTTAAATGCTCAGGCGTGAGCTCGGTCAATGGCTTGATTTCTACCTTGAATTTTGCATTCAGTTTGTTGAGTTTTTGTTGAGTTTTACTGAGTAAAAAGGTCGTCAAATCTATTCTGAGCCAGATTGCCCCAAAGATTTGTCCATTATGTTTCAGAAAGTTAGTCGTAAAAATGGTTTGCCCCATTCTGAACCAACCCATCTGGAGGTATTGGTCTAATGTTTCGCCTTTGAGGGTATGTTGGGGGTTGTGTAATGCTGCAAACATCTACGATTCCTTTGTGTTTTTTTGACAAAGGTACGGTAAGTTCTCCTGTAAGAAAACTCACTGAAACGACTTTCTCATAATTTTACTTTAACAGATGCATCGAAACAATTTGACCCTGATCCCGTTTGTTCTCTTATTACCAAAACGAGTGCATACGCTTCGTCTTTCTCCATCCAATTGTCATAAAGTGTTCTTCTATCTACTTTACGCATACCAATTGTGGGGTCGGCAATGATGAGTTTTTTCTCTTTGTTTACCCAGGGCAAAAATGACCAAAAACTTGCCTTTGAGCCACAAAAGACCACAAAATGTTCTTTTTCTTTCCAAGGAATAATAACAGGAGGCGTGATTCCTTCGATAAGTTGAAAAAACCTTTGAGATACCCAGAGAGCTTCTAAATCGATACACTCGGCGATAACACCAAGGTCTCGCAATTCAGTGCCGAGTCTATGGGGTTTATAGATTAGATAATCATGTTTCAAGGATTCCATTGTGTAATTATACCCAAGATGGTCAGTAATCATTTTGAGACAAGCAAATCCAGAATTAACAATATCTGCTTTTTGGAATTTTTTAATTTTTATCATCATCGTAAAATTTAAAATTGAATGAATAGTGGAATTAAAATTATATGCAAATATTTGATTATCAGTCAATTGAATATCCCTCTCGCTCGATTATATCCTGCAAAAACGCCAAAACCACCTTTGACATTTGAATATACATTAATGGGTTCAATCAAAGGATTATCTCCCGAAATCTTCAAGACTTCTAAGTCTTTGTGATAACGATAAAAGTTGATGTCAGTATTCAAAATTTGGATTTCGGTAACTCTGTATGAACCATCATTAAAATTCTGTCTTTTTGACATATAAAAACTTTTCTTCGTTGCCATTTTCCCTCCATCAATTCCTTCATCAGTAATTGAATTTTCAGCGTCATCTCCATCAACCGAAACATATTGGGTACTCACATATTTTGTCAAGACATGAGCCGAATAATAATTTTTCTCATTAGGAATATCATTCCACGTTACCAAAAACTTCTTATCTTGATACTTTACGTCCGTAATTTCCTTAACGCCAACCTTTTGAATCTCAACTCTGTTCAATGGAATCGTACAAGTTGCTTCGGCTTTTTGCCCATCATACGTAGTTACGTTTAAGGTATAAGTTTTGCCCGCTTCTATTGGAAAATCCTTTGCTTTGATGGTAAAAGAACTACTTGAACCTCCGCCCGTTTTGAGCGTAACTGTTCTTTCACCATTGCTTAATGTTACGATTCCTTTACCCACATTTTTAAACCATTCGTCGCTCAAATTTCTTCCCACCACAGGGCGAGTATAAATTAATCGCACTTGATGGACAGTATCTTGGGGACACAAAAAAGCCGAAATCGTTGGGGCGGAACTACTTGGAATATTAACCGAATTTTCTTCCACCGAAAGGAAATCATCAGTACTACAACTGGATAATATAATACCCAAAAGTAAAAAGAATGTATGTTGAATTTTCATGGCTTGAATCAGTACCACAGACTTTAGTTTGTTGTGTTAAGGACAGACTAAAGTCTGTGGTACTAAAATTTAAAGTTGTATGTTACAGATGGTACAATCGGAAATAATCCTTTGCGATATAATTTACTGTCAGTATTTTGTTGCGTTGCAAAATCATAACCTTGCCGACTTTGGTAATAAAATGGATTGATGCGATTATAGGCATTAAAAACCCCAATTTCCCAAGTGCGTTCACCCCTTTTCTTTTGTTTATGAAACTTGATTCCTAAATCTAAACGGTGATAAGCCGCCGCTTGAAACGAATTAAATTCACCGTAATATTGCACTCTGGGTTGCAATCCATTGAGGTCATTTGAGTAACCTTTGACCTGAGATTCTGCAACGGGAATCGTCAAATTATTGCCCGTTCCATAGACCCAAGTCGCTGAAAGGGTGATTTTGGGTTTGAGTTTGTAAGTCGTAACGATGGATAAATCATGGCGACGGTCAAATCTTGGAGCAAATTCTCTTCCTCCGTTTATTTCATCAAATTGGTGCGTTATCCACGAGAGCGTGTAACCCACCCAACCCGTCAATCGTCCCACTTTTCGTTGGAGCATCAACTCCACACCGTAGGCTTTTCCTTTGCCCGTGGTTACGTTGTCTTGCCAATCTACTTCACTGGTTTTTTGAGCATTGGGTCCCAAATCAAGAAGAATAAAACTTGCTCCTTCTTTGTAGCCGATGATGTTATTCATGTTTTTGTAATATCCTTCGATGGTTAGTGATAAATTTTTCTCCGTAAAATCTTTGGCGATTCCCACGGCAATTTGCTCGGAAGTTTGCGGGGCAATTCTCTCAGTTGAAGGCACCCATAAATCCGTTGGAAGACCCAAGCCTGAATTTGATAACAAGTGAATATACTGGTTCATTCGGGCGTAGGAGGCTTTTATTGCCAAATTATTGCCCATTTTATACGCTCCCGAAAAGCGGGGTTCGAGGTTGAAATAGCTTTTGCCATTTACGTTAAAATTACTCAATCTTAACCCTGCGTTCATGCTTAATTTATCATTCACCCGCCAAACGTCTTCTACATAAATTGCCGTTTCGAGGGCATCGGTAAAAACATCTTTTCTTCCCGTAGTATCAAGGCGAGTGTCCGTCAAGACTACTGCAGTAGGCGTAAATCTATGAGCCGTTGCCATGATTCCCGTACGAATGGAATGTTGAGTATTGGGCAAATAATCAAAGTCAGTTTTGAAGGTAAAATCCCTGATTCCCGATGAATATTTCAAGGAATAATTCCCTTTGTCAGAAGACTCTTCGTTGTAAACTTGAAAATTGTAATTCGTGAAAATCAAAGAGGTATTATTGAATAATTTTTCGTTAAAAAGGTGATTCCAACGTAATGTCGTAGTAGCATTTCCCCAATTGAAACCTGCATTTGAGGTTGTTCCTCTTGACTGGCTACTTTCCGTAAAATCAAAAACATCACGCCCAAAATATCCGCTGAGATAGATTCTATTTTTCTGACCTAAATCATAATTTACCTTCATGTTGAGGTCATAAAAATAGAGGGCTGGCGAGTTTTTCACGAGTGGTTTCATCACAAAATCGGCGTAAGACCTCCGTCCCGAAAAGAGATACGAAGAAACTCCTTTTTTCAAAGGACCTTCCAACGTCAAACGGCTTGAAAGGAGTCCGATACCCGCTTCGCCGTGGAATTTCTCTTTGTTTCCTTCTTTCATTTGCATTTCTACTACGGAAGAAAGCCGTCCGCCAAAACGGGCAGGAAAGCCTCCTTTGGTCATTTCTACGCTTTTGAGGGCATCGCCATTGAAGGTTGAAAAGAAGCCAAAAAGGTGATTGGCGTTATAAACTACGGCATCATCAAGAATCAAGAGATTTTGGTCGGGACCGCCTCCTCGTACATACAAACCTGACGTTCCTTCACGCCCTTTTTGTACACCTGGCATCAGTTGCAGGGCTTTCATTACGTCCTTTTCACCCAAGATGGCGGGAATATCTTTTATCTGATTGATGGACAGCGAAACCGTACTCATTTGCTCACTTTCACTGACTTTCTCTTGACGTTCACCCGATACGACGACTTCTTTTAAATCAGTTGATTTTACAGAAATGTCCACGTCAAATCGTTGATTTTGGGTAGCTTTTATCGTTCTTTTTTGCGTTTGATAACCCAAAGAAGAAAACGTAATTTCGACCTCCTCCGATGACGGAATTGTGAGCGAAAAGAACCCGTAATTATTGGTTTGCGTACCCACTTTTAAAGTAGGAATCATCACCGAAACATTTGATAATGATTCCTTACTTCCTTGCTCGTGAACGTACCCACTGAGGGTGATTTTTTGGGCAAAAGTGCCGAGGCTTATTAGGCTGATTATTAGGGTTTTGAGGATGGTTTTCATTTTGAGTTTTTGTTTATTTACTGGCTATCACTTTCATTCTGTTACAAGACTCTACTCCGTTTTTCTGAAAACAATCATATTTCCTGTTTATAGTCAATTTCTTATCTCCCGACTCTAAGATATCATAGCTTCTACCCCATTTTTGGAGTGCTTTTTGATATGCTGGACTGTTAATGACTGCAGATTCACCAACTGCATTAATGTTCATGATATTTCCTTGGTCTCTGATAACTTGAACTTGATAAGCGAATTTTGTTCTTTCGCCAGCCTCCGTGATATATACATTACAACCTGTGCTTGTAGTATTATTATCTCCCGCATTACAAGCATCAAATTCAAGTGATGTGTTAGTAACTTTCACAATAGAATCTTTTTGGGAAACGCCGCTGAACTGTAATTCTGATACGTTCCATTTTCCTTCTAAACCGTTCAATACGGCAGTTTCTTTCTTACAAGAAAAGATGATTACGCTTAGTAAAGCAATTAAAATTTGTTGAGTTTTCATGCTGATTTGAGTTTAAATAATGGGAGATTTCTCTCCCATTATTGTTGAAAATTAATAACTTAATTTGAAATATAAACTGTTATTGCCAAATACTTTATCTCTGCAAAAATCTTCTCTGTAAACTGGAAATGAGCCTATCCACTCATTGTCATCACTTAAATTAATGGTAAATGACGAACTGATTTCAACACCCAAAAACTTCCCTTTAACGGTAACAGGCAAGTTAACAAAAGTTCCAAAGTCTTCTTCCCAAAGAACAAAAGTTACCATATCTCCATATTGTTGTTGCCAGTTGAAAAGATAGTCATTCAAACCCCACCAAGTGTTATTCACCCATGAACGATCTGGATTATGCAAATTACCTTGTGTCTGTCCAAAAATATTGACAGAATTGCCATTTTGGTTTGTAGAAGCACAAGTCATTCTAATTTCAGGACCTCCATTAAACCATGACTCAATAGCACCCAAATTTCCAGAATTGTAGCCTTTCAAAACGATACCAGAAGAGTAAGGGGCAGTACAGGTACCTCCGCCTCCACCGCTTCCGCCGCCGCCGCCAGAACCTCCATCATCATAAATGACTTCATAATCATTAGTTCTTGCACCACTCGGTTTTTTAGGAAAAATTAAATCTGTTCTTAATACAGCTTTGCCGTTCTTGAAAGTTGTTCTTTCATTAAATCCCACAACAATTACTGGGAAATCAGGAGCTTTTTGAGCATCAAGCATATGAACTTTTCCATTTTTGTCATAAGCCTTGATTAATGTCAGTTTTTCATCATCTTTTACATTAGATGCAATCACCACCAAAGGCTCAAAACTTCCCGTATTCCATTTTTCAATATTTACTGGTACGGAAATATTTAACAATGGCATCTGAGCGGCTAATTGGGCAATTGGTATAGTACGACTCGCTCCGTTTTTACTTCCATTTTCATTCAAAACGGTGTTTAGGGTCTTTCCTCCTACGTTTTTGTCGTCAATATTTTGATACAGAATATCAAAATCTCCATCAAACTTCTTTAAGGCTTCGGTTTTAATCAAAGTTCTTACGGTTTCTTCGCCCATTGAGGCTGCCAAGGCTTTGGCGATTTCGTCCAGTTCGCTGTAATTGACAACGTCTCCTGGGGTTGTCTTAATCACACTTTCTTGGCTTGGTTCAAGGTTACTTTTGTCATCACAACTATTCAGTGATAGCATCCCTCCCGCAATCATGCAGGCTAACATAGAGCGTTTAGAAAACACGCTCACCATTTTGGTAATTCGTACATTTTTCATTAGATTTGTAAAGTTTAATGTGAAAATATTTAGACTATTTGCCCCTTCTCGTTGTCCAAACTGTGTCGGGGCATTTTTTTGTTCTTAACAGTTTAGGCGGTTAAGATTCACCTCGTCGTTGCAACGGACATTTTTATCTACACAGAACACTACCGTCGTAGGATTCCTTCTTGTATTCGTACTGAAAATTTTTGTCTGGGCGACTCCGTCTGAATTTGGATTCGTAGGATTAAGGGATTTATTGGATTTTCACTACCTAATTAAGCCTTAAACGGTTTTTAGAATTTCTGGCGAATTATAATCCAAAAAATCCTCTAATCCCACGAATCCAAATTCAGACAAATTATTCCTTCTCCCTCTTTCTTAATCCAAATTTACCTAAATCAACAACATCACATTATTTCTTTCGATAAACGACATCGCATTTCCGATAAACGACATCGAATTTTCGATAAACGACTTTTGAAGATTTAAAAAAAGAAGGTTCTACTACGATTTATACAGGACTGTCATCCCGACAACGGAGGGAACTGGTATTTTACCCCTTCAATCTGATTTTTTGAGAGAATCTGACAGTTCCCTCCTTCGTCGGGATGACAAGTCCGTATAAATTATAGAAAAAATAAAAAAATTAGAAGTGATTTTTTATTCAGGATGTACTTGATTATCAAAAACGGCAACTGTACTTTTGATTACCGCTAAATTTGTGTGTGACTTTTTCATGATTGATAATATTTAAAACTTTGTTATTTGATTAATTTCTTGCATCAAAATTGGGCAAAATTTCAAAGTCAAAAATTAATAATCGTTCAACGACACCATCATTCCGTTGAACGACATCAGTTAATCGGTAAACGGTTTCTGGATTCTACGTTAATACTATCGTTAAGGAAATTTGATGCCTGAGAGGCTCGGGGATAATTTGAAGACTATGACGATTGGGATATAGGGAATTTAAGCGTTTTTGAACATTTACTAAACCAATTCCGCCCAAACTCTTCTTTTGGTTTTCGAGCGTTTTGGGGACTTTGCCATTTTCTACTTTCAGAGAGAACGTATTGTTTTCTACTTTGATATGGATGTGGATATAACTTTGAGTCTTTGAATCTCCCATACCGTGCTTAAAGGCATTTTCGATAAAAGCAATCAAGATAAGCGGAGCAATATTTCCTTTTGGTTCTCCTTCAATAGTCATTTCTACTCGTATTTTAGACGAATTTTTGATTTGTTCCAAAGCCACAAAATCTTGCAGAAACTGTATCTCCCGCTCAACGCTCACGGTGGGCATCGAACTCTCATACAACACATAACTCAAAAGATTAGACAAAGCCTTCACCGCCTCGGGACTACGTTGGTCTTGGACTATTACCAATCCGTAAATATTGGTGAGCGTATTGACCAAAAAGTGAGGATTGATTTGGAGACGTAAAAAATCTATTTCTAATTGTTTCTTTTCAGAAAGATTTTTTGCAAAGACTCTGGTGAATTTTAGGAAAAAGACTGGTAACGATGTAAATAATAGTTGAATTAAATCTGTAACAATATTATCAATCGCAAAATATGTCCAAAAACTTGATTTATAAACATTGTAATAAATTTCATATATTCTTTTAGATTTATATTGAGCGGTAACCCAATGGTTCTCTATCACAAGGATTACCCGCCCGTGAGTTTCAAAAGCCATGAAAAATAAGAATATGATGATTGTTAAACCAATAAATAAAATTCTAACTACCCCAGTATATTTTGAATATAGATGAGGTATCAAGTACGCAAATACATAAAAAAACGCACTGCTGGTAAGTATGTATGATGTTGCTCCTATAAAACGATAAGCAATTGTATCAGATGGAAGCCCTGAGACTATCAAAAGGAAACAGAAAAAAATCCCCCAAAAGACACCATGAAGCATTACCCTTCTTTTGAAAGGCACATGGTCAATGGGGTATAGTTGGAGGATATAATTAGCGAATCTTTCCATGGGTATTTACTGAGTTTTAATAATCAATATTTTTAATACATTAACTCATTGATTTTGAAGCGAATGTTACCCAGCCGATAGCTAAAAGCCAATTGCCAACAGCCACTTATCAATTTATAGCTTTAAATTTAGCCACAAAGTCAGGTTTAAAAGCTCTACCGAGGGGAATTTCTATTTTATTATTCATAATCACAAGGCTATTGGTACTATCAATGGATTTGATTTTATCGGTGCTGATGATATAAGATTTATGGACTCTCATAAAATCTTTTGAGGGTAAACTCTCCATGATTTTGTTCATCGTGTAGAGTGTAGCGATTGTGTTGTCTTTTAATACAATTTTTATATAGTCACCCATGGCTTCTATGTATATTACTTCCTCAAATACTATTTTGGTTACTCTGCCATCCACTTTCACGAACATGGATTGTACTTCACTTTTTTTATTCAATATATGCGGCTTCGCTTTTTCGAGAGCCTTTTGGAGTTCTTCAAGAGAAACGGGTTTTCTAAGATAGGCAATAACATCTAATTGAATGCTCTCATAAGCATAGTCAATGGAGGCACTAATAATGATGACTGGGGGCTTGTTGGTGAGCGTCCTGATAAAGTCCAAACCTGTACGTTGGGGCATTTCGACATCAGTGATGATTAAGTCCACCGTGTTTTCTTCCAAATACTCGGAGGCAAGTAAGGGATTATCAAATACTCCAACTAATTCATAATCAGGGAGTTGATTGAAATAATGGCGTAATAAATTCTGAGAGGGTTCTTCGTCTTCCAGAACGATGCAGCGTATAATTTCCATAGGTAAAATGTTTAAGAGATTTTAAAGGGTATTATATTCCTCAAATATACTAAGGAATCCACACTTAATTATAGAAGTTATAATTTTATAATCAAAATGAAAACTCCCAGTTTTCACTGAGAGTTTTATTGTATTCAGAGGAAAGTTTAAGTACTTAATACCATTTAAACGACATTATTTTTACTGGAAATTGATGATTTTTAGATAATTAAACTCTGAATGTCGAACATCGAAATACGAACATCGACTTAGCCTTTACTACCCCAAAACATTCACCTTATAATTCCCCGTAAAATTCAAATTTCCTTCTAATCTGATATTTTTTACGGTAACATCTTGCCCAACCGTTACGGTATGTCCCGCATTCACTTTTACATATTCCGAAGCAAAAGGTTTTCGCCCAACCGACCATACATCACGGTTATTCCAGTTGCCAGTTCCGACAGTTTCCACAAAATCTGAGAACAATGAAATAGTATTGAAATTTCTAAAAAGTAACGTATCGGTTACCGTTTTATTTGTTCCAAACCAATCATTCAGAATATCGGTGTAAACCCTTCGGAAGTCGATTTGCATTTTAATATCACGTCCAGTTTCCCACGGTTGTGGATTTTCGGGGAGGAGTTCGGTGGTTAGATTGGGGTTCATTCCGATAACTTTTTTCTTCAAATTATTCCCGAAAACAAACATTGGAGCAGCTACGCCGTGGTCAGAGCCTCGGGATGCGTTGGAAGTTGCTCTTCTACCAAATTCCGAGAAGGTCATGCCAATCACTTTATCGGCTGTGCCTTGCATCTGTAAATCTTGTTGAAAAACGGTAATTGCAGCCGATAATTTCCCCAATAAATCCGCATGAGCTCCGATGCGTTTATCGTTTACATCGACTTGCGAAGAATGTGTATCGTAGCCTTGTTGGGTTACGAAGAAAATCTTGGTTTTCAGTCCTCCGTGAATCAGTCTTGCTACGATTTTAAGCTGGTCTGCCAAATCATTTCTTGCCGCTGGCAATGGATAACTTGCCATGTTTACACCCAAATCTGCCGCAGCTTTTATCTCAGATGCGTAGCCTACCGCCAGAGCCTGTTGCTGACGAATATACGAAATCTGACTACCGATTTGATTCGGTGGAATATCAGTAGGAGAAGCCGCTCCACCCGCCCCAATGAGTTGGTAAAAACTATTAGGATTATCAATCGTAACAGCCATTGATTGTGAAGCCCCTTGAAGCGTTGGCGTTGCCAAATATCCAATTTGTAAAGCAATGGGATCTTCCATTGTAGCATTTGGGTAGCCCGTTGGATAACCTGTATAACGATTACCCAAATACCGCCCCATCCATCCCGTTGAGGCATATTGGTTAGATTCCACACCCGACATCCATATATCCGCCGACCTAAAATGCGACTGATTAGCATTGGGATAACCTACGGAATGAATGATGGAAAGTTTGCCATCGTTATACATATTTCGTAAGCCCGTCATGGCTGGATGAAGTCCTGTTTCGGGCATTCCAGCTAATCCTAACACGCTGGTCTCGGGAATAGAAATATTGCTTCTGAGAGTATTATAGGCAGAATATTGGTCTAATGGAATGACCATATTGAGTCCATCATTTCCCCCAATCATATTAATCATTACTAATATCCTGTCGGTATTTGCCGCTGCCGTATGGCGTAAAGATTGTACCAAAGCCGAGTTTTCGTTATAGGCTTTTATCCCCATCCCGTTGAGGGTCATGGGTAAGAGAAAAGAAGAGGAGGCAGCGAGGAAATTTCTACGGTTCATATAGCTGTTGGCTTTCGGCTGTCAGCTATCGGCTACCAGCTATCGGCTTGTTTTGTATTGAAAAATAAATTTACCAAATGAGTTGGACAAATTAGCCGAAAGCCGAAAGCTGACAGCCAAAAGCCAAATCAAAATACATGAAATTCAGCCATTTTGAGCATAAATCTCATCAATAATTGTAACCGCCAACGGATTCCACCGAACTTATCATTATACGTTGGGTCGGTGGGCGTATTTGAGACATTACGAAAAGCATTCCATTCAAAAGTCCATGCCGTTCTCGGAATCCCTTGCATCATTATCGTATCAATCAAAAAATCTTTTTGGGTTTGGAAAAGCGGAGTTACAAAAAGTTTATCTGAAAAAGCATTCAAAATATCTACCGTCGAAATAGCTGTGGAAGTAGTTGGGCTTAGAAAATTGGGTTGTAATGATTTTGCCCATTCTACTAAATCAAGCCCCATGTTACGTCCTGGGGCAATTTCTGCCCAAGCCCAAACGTATTGGTC
>JAYUOX010000057.1:0-6157 GCA_043760595.1 Cytophagales bacterium | reverse complement strand
TCGAAGTGGCACTTCGAGAATGGACGAACAACTTACTCGGCTTCTCGAAGTGCCACTTCGAGCTACAGCATTATTTCACAAATTCATCAAATAATTTCTGAGATTTTCTGAACGCTGCCGTTAAGTCGTCGTTCAGGAGAATTATATCAAACTGGTCTTGAAATGCCATTTCAAATTTCATCTTGAAGACTCGCTTCGAGATAGAATCTTCGGAGTCGGTTCCACGTTCACGAAGGCGTTTTTCTAATTCTTCGATACTTGGCACTTTCACGAAGATTGATAAGGCTCTTTCTTTATAATATTCCTTCAATTTTACGCCTCCACGCACATCTACGTCAAAAATCACGTGTTTGCCCGATGCCCAAAGTCGCTCGATTTCAGATTTTAACGTACCGTAATATGCCCCAGGATATACTTCTTCCCACTCTACGAACTCATTATTAACGATTCTTTGTTTGAAGTCATCGGGAGTCATAAAATGATAATCTTTTCCGTTTTCTTCGTTGCGTCCACGTTTATCACGGGTGCAGGCGGAGATAGAAAAGCCCAAGTTGTCGTTGTTTGCCAAGAGATGCTTGACGATAGTGGTCTTGCCCGAACCAGAGGGGGCAGAGAAGATGATGAGTTTGCCGTTTTCCAAAAGTGATTTTTTATGTCATTATAGATTTGACAACTTTCAAAAAGTTGTCAAATCTCAGATTTACCACAAAAATAAAAAGTTATCAAGTGAAATCGTCAAATACGACCAACTTAATAACTTTTAATTATATTTATTTCAAATAAATTCTTATAACATACTGATTTTCTGTTTAATACAGTCAATCAGGCTTAATGGCACGCATTTTTTTTCTAATCTTAACTGCATGGTTTCCTTGATACATTTTTCGAGTTCATACCCTTGTTCGCAAGGTAGGCATTTGTTCATGTTTTGTTTGAACTGGTTGATTTGGTCGTCTGTTGCCTGATTATCCACAATCAGTTGCACCATTTTCATGCACTCAGCTTGATGCTCGCATGATGTCTTTTTTTCAATCTTCTCAGCTTCGGAAACCATTTGTTTATCTATTAGCAATTTTGATTTGGTATGGGTACTATTCTTTTATCAATCAAGTAGTTAGTAAACAGGGTGTTTTTGAAAATAATTCCCGAAGCGTTAAAAATTGTTGGTTGATTTGAGTATCTATTTCAAAAAACCCTTCAAAATCCCAATCTCCGCCATTGGGTTGGCTTTTTCGTAGAGGATTCTATAAACGGCATCAATGATTGGCATTTCTACATCGTGCTGTTCATTGATTTTATGAATACTTTTCACGGCATAATATCCCTCCGCAACCATGTTCATTTCTATCTGTGCCGACTTGATGGTATAGCCTCGACCAATCATATTGCCAAAAGTACGATTCCTTGAAAACTGTGAATATGCCGTTACCAACAAATCGCCCAAATATCCTGAACTGTGCAAATCTCGATTGGCTTGTGGGTAAACAATATCCAAAAATCGCTTAATTTCTTGCATGGCATTTGACACCATCACGGCTTGAAAATTATCCCCGAAACCCAATCCATGCGTAATTCCGCAGGCAATGGCAATGATATTTTTGATAACCGCACAGTATTCAACCCCGTATAAATCTGCCACGGGATTTGCTTGAATGTATCGACAAGTCATCAAATTGGCGAACTCTTGAGCCAATGCAAGATTAGGCGAACCGATGGTCAAATACGACTGTTTTTCCTGAGCAACTTCCTCCGCATGGCAAGGTCCAGCAATGACGCACATCTGGGTAATGGGTACGCCAAAAACCTTTTCCATCCAATCCGTTACCAGCATATTTTCATCAGGAATCATGCCCTTGATGGCTGAAATGACTTTTTTACCCGCAAAATTGTTACGAGTCAAATTTTTCAAAGCATCAGGAACAAAAGCCGCAGGAACCGCAAGCACCACATAATCAACGCCTTGCAGGGCATCATACATTTTGTAATACGCCTTTACTTTCCGTGGATTTAACGGAGCATCAGTCAAATATGACGGATTATGATTGTACTTTTTGATAAAATCCACGTCCGATTTACGGCGTAACCACCACTTGACTCTGACGTTATTTTCAGTCAAAATCTTGATAATTGCCGTAGCCCAACTGCCACCACCCAAAACTGCAACCTGGGTGGGAAGATTCTTTTTAAATGCTGGAATTTCTGTCATGTTGTAAAGGTAAGGGGTTACGAATTATTGGGCTTTAATTTCTTCAATAACACAACTTGATTGAGCATATTTTACGGTCATTATTTTTACAAATCTAACAAAAAACTCCGCAAATAAAAGAAGCAACTGGTTTTGTGTGTTTAGTTTTTAAGTAATTATTGCAAACTGTCATCCCGATGTAGGAGGGAACTGATTTTCCACACCTTCAATCGTATTTTTGGGTAAACTTTACAGTTCCTTCCTGTGTCTGAATGACAAATAAGGTTCAACAAAGAGTTAGAATTTATATCCTTGGTCAGGGAAGATACTGACCACGGGAGAAAGCAATAAATAAAATATATACTTTGCTAAATCTATACAAAATCATATACATTTAGCAAAAAATAAATTCAATTACCCTCTCACCAATCCACTCTCCCGCAAATAATTATTCGTCAAAACTTCCTTCTCAGGATTCAGTGTAACTTGCTTCAAAACCTCACAGACAAACAATTCATGGTCGCCTGAATCAATACTTCCTACGCATTTGCATTGTATATATCCAATGGCTTCTGTCAAAAAAGGGCAACCTCTATCGTCCATTTCAAAAGGAAGATTGACGAATTTGTTTGAAGTCAGACCGCTTTTTCTGCCTAATTTTGGAATCAATTTTTTACCTTGGTCTTGGGCTAAGAGATTGACATTCAGTATCATACTTTCACGGACCAATTGAATGGTATAATCGGTTTTGTACAAAGCAACCGTCAAGAATTTGCCTTGCATGGCACTTTGCATAACCCACGTGGCAATATTGGCATTGACCTTGCCCAAAGGCGAAACAGTGGTGATGGAATGAACATCGTAATTTTTGTATTTGAGAACGGCTTTGCGTGGCATAATTCTAATTTGAAAATTGGTTGATTTGAAAATGAAAAGAGTTAGCGTTGTCTGAATGTGAAAAGATAGCTTGTGTCAATGATTTTCAAATAAAATCTGTGTCTTATAGCTCACAACTCATAACTCATCGCTACTTTTGGTATCTGAAAATGTAAAACATTGATAATCAGATGCTTTTGTGCAATTTTTTTTAAAAATAATTACATAAAACGATTTTACATCTCTATTTCAAAACTGTTAATCAAAAAAGTTGTTTAAAGATATGGAAGTATTTAGTAGTTCTTCTGATATTAAACGGTTTCGAGTTGATGCTCCTCTGTTGGATGAGGCTCGAAAAAAAATGAAGAAAATGAAGTCATTTCACATACCCGACCTGTACAAAAGTAACATTATCGGCGGTATCAAAGAAGCCCGTCGATTGCAAGATAAGCTCAAAAAAGACTTCACACCAACCGTTTTGGATTATGGTCAAGTTAAGTTTTTGATTTCAAGGCATTTTGGCTTTTGTTACGGTGTTGAAAATGCCGTGGAAATTGCTTATCGAACCATCGAAGAAAATCAAGATAAACGAATTTTCTTGCTTTCGGAGATGATTCATAATCCTGACGTAAATGAAGATTTACTGAGCCGTGGCGTGAAATTTATTATGGATACTGCTGGAAATCAGTTGATTGCGTGGGAAACCTTAACATCCGATGATGTTGTGATTGTTCCCGCTTTTGGCACAACCGTAGAAATTCAAAATCGTCTCGCTGCAATCGGAATCAATGCTTATCAGTATGACACGACCTGTCCTTTCGTAGAAAAAGTTTGGAATCGAGCTACTGCCATCGGACAAAAAGATTACACGATTGTTGTTCACGGAAAACCTACGCACGAAGAGACACGAGCAACCTTTTCACATTCCAAAGAAAACGCTCCAACGATTGTGGTAAAAAATATGGCTCAAACCATTGAGTTAGCTAAATACATCACAGGCAAAAAATCATCAGAACAATTTTACGATGAATTTGAAGGACAGTTTTCGGAAGGTTTTGATGTAAAAAAAGACTTGCAAAGAATTGGCGTTGTCAATCAAACAACCATGTTAGCATCTGATACTCAGGGAATTGCAGACTATTTGAAACAAGTAATCATTAAGAAATATGGCATTGAAGGTTCGGACGTAACAGCTTATTTTGCTGATACTCGTGATACCCTTTGTTATGCAACCAACGATAATCAGGCGGCAACGTATGGTTTATTAAAAGAAGAGGCAGATTTAGCGATTGTGGCAGGGGGATATAATTCTTCAAACACGCAGCATTTAGTAGAACTTTGCGAACACAAATTACCAACATATTATATTTCTTCGGCAGATAAAATTTTGACGGATAACCTCATTAGCCATTGGGATTTGCATAATAAAGAAGAGAAAATCACCAAAAATTTCATTCCCGACAAAGAGCAAATAACCATCATGCTGACCTGCGGAGCTTCGTGTCCAGATGCGGTGGTGGAATCAATTTTATTGAGATTGCATTCGTTTTTTCCAGATGCGGAGGCGATAGAAATATAAGGTAAAGTTTATGAAAAGCCCTCAAAATTTGATTTTGAGGGCTTTTCATATTTATTACTGATGTTACGCAAGCCTAAAAGGCTTTAATGTGAATAGCCGTAGGTGAAACCTACGGTGTGTGAAATGGAGTACCAAAACCCTGAAAGGGTTAAATAGACTATTCTTATTTATTTAACCCTTTCAGGGTTTTAGTTTGCAGGTTTCTTTTCCGTAGGTTTCACCTACGGTCATTCGTATTTAAGTCCTACGGACTATCCTGCGTAACATCAGTTTATTATGTATCTTTTTTTGCCCACTTAAAACATCAGATTGTGATTTGTACAATTTTAAACATTTTTTGCTTTTGATTTTTATGAAATAAGGTATAATATTGCCTTTGATTTTTACGAAAATATGTATTTAGAAAGGAATATAGACACAGAACTGGTTATCTGATTTCATTGTAAACACAAAATCCCTCACAAACAACTTTGTGAGGGATTTTTATTAATAAATACTTACAAAACCTCACCATCAAAAACGGGAGCAAGATTCTGCAATTCCTCTTCTGTATATACCTGCGAACGAATGATAAAACGCAAACCCAAAGGTATCTCCAAGGAAAAACTCGCTCCTCTGCCTGGCACAACGTCCAAGGTTAATTGGGTATATTGCCAATATTCAAACTGAAAGGAACTCATAAAAAATTCGCAACCGTGAATATTTCCTAACAACACATCATTCACGCCCGTCTTGAATTCACCCACGGGGAAACACATTGGGGCTGAACCATCGCAACAACCGCCACTTTGATGAAACATCAACGGTCCGTGTTCATCCCGCAAACGGTCAATGAGATTTTCGGCTTCTTTTGTTAATAAAACTCTGGGGGTTTTGTCCATAATCTTGGCTTTCGGCAATCGGCTGTCAGCAATCGGCTGTTAGCAACTGGCTTTAAAATATTTAAAAATGATAATTAATTGCTGATTGCCGAAAGCCAATAGCCACTCTAAAAGAATCCTAACGCATTTTTATCGTAAGAAATCAACATATTTTTGGTTGAACGATAATGGTCGAGCATCATTTTATGATTTTCACGTCCGAATCCTGATTTTTTATATCCTCCAAACGGAGCATGAGCTGGATACGCATGGTAGCAATTCACCCAAACCCGTCCTGCCTGAATCGCTCTTGGCACTTGATAAAGTTCGTGTGCATCACGAGTCCACACGCCCGCACCCAATCCGTAAAGTGTATCGTTGGCGATTTCAATGGCTTCTTCCACGGTTTTAAAAGTGGTCAAAGAGGCTACTGGACCGAAGATTTCTTCTTGGAAAACCCGCATTTTGTTGTGTCCTTTCAAAATGGTTGGTTGGATGTAATACCCATTTGCGGCATCGCCTTCTTGAATATGAGCCGCTCCACCACAAAGAACCTCTGCTCCTTCTTCCTCACCAATTTTCAAATACGACAAGATTTTTTCGTATTGATCATTCGATGCTTGGGCTCCAATCATGGTCGTCATTTCCATCGGATGT
>JAYUOX010000056.1:0-18806 GCA_043760595.1 Cytophagales bacterium | reverse complement strand
GAATCTTTGATTATTTTGTAATATTTATCAACAACTTCTTGGGGAGTTACGCCCTCTTTTTTGGCTTTAATCGTAATCGGCACACCGTGTTCATCCGTCCCAGAAATGAATTTAACATCTTGTCCAGACGAACGCAAATAACGCACGTATATGTCCGCAGGGAGATAACAACCCGCAATATGTCCGATATGAATGGGTCCGTTGGCGTAAATTAGGGCGGCGGTAACGGTGGTTCTTTTAAATTTTGTCATTATATATTTTTATTGTCTATCCTTCACTTCCTCCAATAATTCTTGATACCAAGCCTCTCCATATTTCCGAATTAAAGGCTCTTTTAAAAATTTGTAAACTTCCACGCCCAAGTTTGCTCCGTGCGTACAAGCATCCGAGCAAATGTGCCAACGGTCATAGTTGAGGGCATCATAATGGTCATATTTTGTAATCCTGATGGGATACAGATGACATGAAATTGGTTTTTGCCACGAGATTTTACCCGCTAAATAGGCTTGTTCGATACCACATTTTAACATTTTATTTTTATCATAAATGGCATACGCACACTCACGACCTTCAATTACGGGCGTTGAATAATCACCTTCCCAATCTTTGACATAAACCCCTTCTTGTTCGATGGTTTGTCGTCCAATTTCTGAAAGATAGGGTTTTACTTTTTCGTAGATTTCGTGCATAATAGGCAATTCATCATCGTTTAAAGGTGCACCTAAATCTCCTTCAACGCAACAAGCACCCTTACATTTGAGCAAATCACAAACGAAGAATTTATCCATAATGTCATCACTAATGACGGTATTTTCTATGAGTATCATTTCTATGGCTGTTGGCTATCGGCTTTTGGCTGTCATCTATCATTGTTTATTATTTTGAAAGCTAACTGCTAATAGCCACTATTTACCACAAAATTACGCTAAATCTCCTACATTTAGAGGAATGGTGTTCAACAAAATATATACCAGTAAATTTTATCCGATTTTTTATTTATTTTTGTAGTAAGCTATCTCAGTAACCGCCAATGTTTTAGTAAGAGAAATGAATAAGTTTCTAAGTTTTAAGTTATCAAGTTGTTAAATTTAATATACTGTTTAATCAGTCATTTCAACTTCCCGAAACAATATCCATTGGGGGTAAATAACTTTCGGGAAGTCCCTCTTTCAAAAAATTTATTTAACAACTTAAAACTTAACAATTTAAAACTTCATTCTCACCCATAAAATTCCTTATGTATGAAAAAGCGTATTTCGCTGTTATTATTGGCTGTTTTGACTTGTGCTAAACTCTCGGCACAGGAGTTTCCTCGTAGTGTTTGGGTGGGTACTGTAAACGTAAAAGTGGAGGGAGAAGCCCGTACAATTATCGAAAGAGAAATTGACAATTTGAATGCAAACCAAAAATATTTGAACACACTCGTTACCAAGATGAACCTCTATTTCCCAATTATCGAAAAGGTTTTGGCAGACGAAGGCGTACCCGACGAGTTCAAATATTTATGCGTTCAAGAAAGTGCTTTTAATCCAGAAGCGGTCTCTACGTCGAATGCAGTAGGTTTTTGGCAATTCAAACGTGAAACAGCCCAAGAAGTTGGCATGAGAGTAGATGGCGTAATTGATGAACGTAAACACATTGCGGCGGCTACCAAGGGAGCAGCAGTTTATTTATCTCGAAACAATTTAATTCTCAAAAACTGGATTTCAACCTTGCTATCTTATCGTATGGGTTTGGGGGCTGTTCGCCGAATGACGGATAATGATTGGGCGTACAAAAATGAGATAACCGTCAATGGTTCAACGGATTGGTACGTTTTACGGTTTTTGGCTTTTCGACATTTTTTAGAAAAACAATATAATCAATCCAAGAATAATACTGTTTCTACCTATCTTTTTGAATATACCAATAGCAGAGGGAAAAATATTGTGGACATAGCCCAAGAATTGGAAGTTCCTTTGGCGGACGTTGTCGTCAATAATGCTTGGTTGAAATCATCTTCCGTACCTGATGACAAAGACTATATCGTGTATTTGCCCGTGAGTAATCAGCAATTTATGGATTTGAAGATTAAGAATAATCAACAAAAATTCTCGGAAGATTTAGTGGCAATTGATAAAGATTTAGGCTTTCCAGTATTGGTAAAATTAACCGAAGTCTTTTCGCCTAATGACCCGATTTTTTATGAAATAAACGGTAAAAGAGGTATTTTATCACAACAAGGCGACACCCCCGAAAGCATCGCAGCAAGGGCTGGAATTAATCTGAAACGGTTTTTGAAGTTTAACGACTTGAACGAAAACGATAGAATCAACCCGAACGAAGTCTATTATTTGAAGAAAAAAGACAAACGTGCCGTAGTGGCGTATCACACGGTGGAGGGATATGAATCTCTCTGGAAAATTTCACAAATGTACGGAATGCAGTTGGAGGATTTGATGGAAAAAAACCGCATTACCCAAATCCAAAGACCCCAAAAAGGGCGTTTGTTGTGGTTGATAGAAACCCGCCCCGAGGAGCAAAGTGTGGAATATATCCAATCTGACAAAACGATTACGATTGTGGAAGAAACGCCCATTATCACACCCACGCCCAGACAACCCAATGGTCGCCCAGTTACGCCTCCGAAAGTTATTGTACCGCAAAATACACAACCCGAAGTTACGGTTGTCGAAACAAAGTCTGACCCAAATGTTGGCGTAGCGTCCACCAAACCTGTGATTCCTACAACGCAACCTTCAAACACATACCCAAGTACAACAACGACTACTCAACCCTCCACAAGAACATCCTCTGGCACAACGGTTTATAGTCCTCCCTCCGTGGTAAGTAGCGGTTCTTATAGTTCGGGTAAATCGAGTACGAAAGTTATTAAAAACCATACCGTAGAGCCTAAACAGACCTTTTTTAGTATTTCAAGAATGTACAATATGTCGGTGGACGAATTGTATAGTCTGAATGATATGTATTCAGGAAATCCGTTGAGAATTGGGCAAAGTGTAAAGGTGTATCAAACCAGTAGCACACCCGTAACAGGAGCAATAAAAGAGGGTGAAGTAGTTACGGCGATTTATACCTATCCTGCTGAAAATCAGCCTCCTCCGATTATAAATACTACAACTACCATTGTGAGAGAAGCCATTAGTAAACCGTCTGATAACGTAGGCATTGCGTCCACAACCTCAACGCCCGTAGCAATTCCAACGACCACGGTTTATCAACCTTCGTCAACGCCCGCACCCGTGAATAAGCCCTTCACCCCTGCCCCTGCGAGTACGAAGCCAAATTATAAAATCATTCACACTATACAGGCGGGTGAAACGATTTTTAGGGTTTCAAAAATCTATAATGTATCGGTGGACAACATCAAACAATGGAATAATTTAGCGGAAAATACCGTAGAAATTGGGCAAGAATTAGTCATCATGGGCGGTAACACAAAACCCGCCGTTTACACAGAATCTGCACCTACCAAAACGTATAGTAGCCCAACGATTACATCAAGTAATAATGTGCAATACCATACTTTACAGGCGGGAGAAACTGTTTTCAGGGTTTCTAAACTCTATAATGTTACGGTGGATGATTTAGTGAGGTGGAATAATATTAAGAATTTTGCGGTGAGTGTGGGGCAACGGTTGGTGGTGAAGAAGTAGAGGGAAAAATCCCCCTACACCAGATTATTCAAAATCTCCCCCGCCCTCAGCACCGTCTTGTACATGGGCGAGTCCATTGTTTTTTGGAGCATTTCTATTTGTTCTTGTTTGTGGCAGTCTGTCCCCAGAAAACTAACCATCTGAGCCACAGACAGATACTCGGCTAATTCACGAGATTCGTTACCATAATATCCCGAAAAAGAATTAATGTTTACTTGAAATAAAACCCCAGTTTCGTATAATTGATGAACCAAAAGTCGATTGCGTTGGAGGTAATTATAGCGTTCTGGATGTGCCAAAACGGGCGTATATCCTCTTCGCTGAATCCTTTTAATCGCCTCAAAAAGTTGCTTGGGTTCGTGTAAATGTTGTGTCTCAAAAAGGAGATATTTTTTGCCATATTCTGAACCAAAAGTCATTAATTCGTTTTTGGACATCAATTCTTTCATAAAAAACGAATCCAAATAGTATTCTGCGGCAGCTTCTATTTCGATGTCGATGTTTCTTTCTTCCAAATATTCTCTCAGAATCAATAAACGTTGGTGTATTTTGTGGGGAGAATTAGGATAAAATCCCGCCATGATGTGGGGCGTAAGAATCAGTTTCTGAAAACCTAAATTTTGTAATTCCAAAATCAAGTCTAAACTTTCTTCCACACTTTTTGAACCTTCGTCTAAGGCAGGCAAAAGATGTGAATGTACATCCACACGCAAAGGGGAAACAGAAATTTGGTCGGGTCGTTTTTCCCGATTCTTTAAGAAGGTTAGCCGCATGAGAAATTATATTTTTTAGGTTGGTATGGGGTCAATAATGGCGGCTATCGTGGTATAAAATGAACAAAAAACGTGCCTTAATCAGTTTTTTAAAGGAATATATATTTATCGCCCTTTTTGAATATATCAAGCTACATTGTTGTTTTCCCTGTTTTTTATGGCATTATCTTTGTGCAAATCACTTTCTCAAAAAATTCAACAATTTCCATAAAATATTGTATCTTCGGGAGATTATTTAACCCATTATTAACCCATCATTTATGAACAACACACACTTTATCATCACGGGGGCAGGCTCTGGAATTGGGCAAGCATTAGCTATTTTAGCGGCTTCAAAAGGTGCAAAAATTATTGCTACGGATATTAATGAAAAAGGCTTGGACGAAACCCGTCAGAAAGTAGTTGCTCAAAATGGTTGGATAAACATTCACCGCTTGGATGTGGCTGATGCTCAGGCAATTATCGCTTTTGCTGAGATGGTAAAGAAAACCTACAATCCTCAAAAAATTGTGTTGGTCAATAATGCTGGCGTTGCTCTGAACTCTGGCACATTTGACGAAACCCCAATGGAAGATTTTGAGTGGCTTTTGAACATCAATCTCTATGGCGTTGTACGGATGACGAAGGCATTTTTACCGATAATGTTGGCTCAAAATGATGGGAATATCGTAAATGTATCAAGTATTTTTGGCATTGTGGGCGTTCGATTTCAGTCGGCTTATTGTACGGCAAAGTTTGGGGTAAAAGGCTTTTCGGATGTATTAAAATTTGAATTATTAGATACCAATATAAAAGTATCGTCCGTTCATCCAGGCGGCATCAAAACCCAAATAGCGAGTAATGCCAGAGTTTCGGAAGGACAAAACCCCAAACAAGTAGCCGCAGATTTAGAGAAATTTGAAAGAGAAGCCCTCATCAATACGCCCGAATATGCCGCTGAGGTAATCTTGAAAGGTATTGAGAAAGGAAAATCAAGAATTTTGATTGGTAGAGATGCTAAGGTTTTAGATATTTTAGCCAGAACTTTTCCTAATAATTATTTCAAACAAATTCCACGAAGTATGACGGAACGGGCTAAGGTGGATTAGTTATTGGTTACTGGTGTATTGGTTATTAGTTATCAGTAGCCATTCCCCTTCTTCCTTTCATTCTTGTAAGAATCTATTTAGCGGTTTAACAATGTTTGATTGTATCCTTTAAATTACTTCATCCAGATTAAAAATATTCTCGATAAGAAATTTTATCTTTACAAATATAGTTTATTATGACTTATATCAACTTGTCATCCCGACGCAGGAGGGAACTGTTTGATTCTTCTCAAAATATGATTGAGAGTATAGATTACAGTTCCCTCCTGCATCGGGATGACAAGTTGGTACAAATCATAGCAAAATCTAAATAGACAAAAACCATCCTCCATTAACCATAAACAAAAAAAATGGCAAAAAAAGCTATTAATACAACCGAATCAACTAAGAAAAAAGCTCCTAAAAAAGAAGCCGTTGCTGCTGTCGAGAAGACTCCTCCCCCATCTGTTCAACTCAAAAACGTAGAGGTATTTAGCCGTTTTACAGACTTTGATATTGACCTTTTCAAAGGGGGAAAACATTATCGCCTTTATGAAAAAATGGGGTCTCATCTCACTGAATACCAAGGAGTTGCGGGTACTTATTTTGCAGTTTGGGCTCCTTCGGCGAAATCAGTTTCAGTGATTGGCAACTTCAATTATTGGGATAAAGACTCTCATCATCTCTTCGTCCGTTGGGATTCTTCGGGTATCTGGGAAGGATTCATTCCACACGTTGGCAAAGGCGAAACCTATAAATTTTGCATCCAAGCCCAAGACGGACGTTTCTTGGAAAAAATGGATCCTTACGCCCAAAGTTTTGAAGTTCCTCCACGTACAGCCTCTATCGTTTGGGATAACTGGTACGAATGGACGGACACAGATTGGATGGCAAAACGCCATAAAAATAATGCTCTGAATGCTCCCATGTCAGCCTATGAAGTTCATGTGGGTTCGTGGAGACGAAAAGGTGATAACGAGAAACTTTCTTTCGTAGAACTCGCCGACCAATTGGTGAAATATGTAAAAGAAATGGGCTTTACCCACATTGAGTTTATGCCCGTGATGGAACACCCTTACGAACCTTCGTGGGGGTATCAAGTTTTGGGCTATTTTGCTCCATCTTCACGATTTGGCAAGCCGCAAGATTTTATGTATTTGGTCGAGGAATGTCATAAAAACGACATTGGGGTCATTCTGGACTGGGTTCCGTCTCATTTTCCTGGTGATGCACACGGTTTGTACGAGTTTGATGGTACGCATTTATACGAGCATCCAGACATGAAAAAGGGCTATCATCCTGACTGGAAATCGTATATTTTCAATTATGGTCGTAACGAAATTCGGAGCTTCTTGATTTCAAATGCCATCTATTGGTTAGAACGTTATCACGCCGACGGACTCCGTGTGGATGCCGTGGCTTCAATGTTATATTTGGATTATTCAAGAAACGAAGGCGAGTGGGAACCCAACATTTTTGGCGGAAATCATAACCTTGATTCGGTTTCGATGTTCAAAGAATTGAACGAAACCGTTTATGCACAATTTCCCGACGTTCAGATGATTGCAGAAGAATCTACCTCTTTCACAGGCGTATCTCGTCCGATTTATACGGGCGGTTTGGGCTTCGGTCAAAAATGGATGATGGGTTGGATGAACGATACTTTGAAGTATTTTGAGCGTGACCCCATGTACCGTAAACATCATCAAGATGCCCTGACATTCTCGACGGTTTATGCCTTTACCGAGAATTTTATGTTGCCATTTTCACACGATGAAGTAGTTTACGGCAAGCACTCATTGGTAGGTAAAATGCCAGGCGATGAATGGCAGAAATTTGCTAATTTACGCTTGTTATTTACCTATATGTTTACGCATCCAGGCACAAACTTAGTGTTTATGGGCGGTGAATTTGGGCAAACGTCTGAGTGGAATTTTGAAAAAGGACTCGATTGGTGGCTCTTAGACCATGCCCCACACAAAGGAATGCAAGAATTGATGAAGGCTTTGAATAATTTATACAAAACCCAACCAGCACTGTATGACAAACAATTTTCGCCCGAAGGTTTTGAATGGTTAGACACCACAGACCGTGAAAATTCTATTGTTGTATATACTCGCAAAGGCAACGAACACAAGGAGCAGTTGATTGTGATTTTGAACATGACTCCCGTTCCAAGACCCGATTATCGTATCGGAGTGCCACTACAAGGGGTTTGGGAAGAAGTTTTAAATTCTGACGACCCTAAATTTTACGGAAGTGGCAAGGTCAATAAAACTGCCATGATGGCGGAGCAGATTTCGTGGCAAGGCAAAGCCTATTCTATTACCTTGACGATTCCTCCGCTTGGAGCTGTAGTGTTGAAGGTAAAGTAAAATATAAAGTTTAAAAAACCGCAAGGGCGGGAGGACGCAAAGAATTAACTTAGCGACTTTCCGTCCTTGCGGTTTTTTTTATTCATTTTGGAAACAAAAAAACCCTTGAATCCGCCAATTCAAGGGTCTAATACTAATTGTTTTATGGGTATGGATTATTTTAAATCCTTTGATTACTTAGGCAAATTTTTCTTCCTTACTATCTCTTGATTCTTTCTGAAAAAATTAGATTTATTTCATTACCGCCATAAATCTTTAAATCAAATTTTTTCAAGAATCGTATCTTTCAAATTGATTACCGCCATAATCTCCTTGTTTGATGATACAAAATTATCACACATTTATTCATGTACAAACTATTGAGATATAATTTTTTCAAGAATTACATAAAAAACGAATTTAAGGCTGTATGAATAAAATTTTGGATGTGAAATTCAAGCGTGATGCGTTCAACACATAAAAAATACACTCAAAACACAATTTCTGAATAAATTTCATAAGCCAGTCCACTAATTTTATTACAAACGTAGATAAATAGTTAAGATTAACGAATTTGAACACTTGTAATATTTCAAGAAATAGACCTAATTTTTCGTAATTTATTTTCTACTCCTGAAATATATATTTATGAGTTTGTGGATAGTCAAGTAGGGATTAGTGAAATAAATATAATGATTATCAGTGATTTATGTAAAATCAAAACGCCGATTAAATTATGATGATTACCTCTATAAAAAAATAAAGACTCGGTGCATAGCTCCGAGCCTTTACGCAATCCGCCTAAGTAGTTATCTTTCGAGTCTTAGGAGACTACAATATTTTAAAAATCATTTCAGGATGCGCTATAAACGCTTACATAAATGCAAAAAGACAACACTCCACCTATCTGTGCTTTGGCATCAAAAGGTTGAAATCTTGTCTCATTTTACTTGGCGGAAAATTGTTAAAAATTAATAAAAAGGCAACTAAGTGGCGGCTCAGTTACCAAAAACGTAGTTGGCGGACTACGTCCAAAATTGAATAGTAAAAGATTATTTTATCTACTCAAATATTATTAGTGGTCTGGTTTCATATCATTGGATATAAACAAAAACGACTGAACAATTCATACTGAATCATCAGAACAATGCCGAGAAATATTAAGGATTTAAACAAAGAGGAAAAGTATGCAAAGCCACTTAGACAGGAGCAATATTTTTCTCATCCTAACATTTGGCGGAATGTCGCTGAGTGATAATTATAGGGCAAATACTATGCCAGAATAGGGTTCTGCCTACAAAATAAGAAATTAAATACTGATGCTTTTGAAAATGTGGATGTTACAAAATATCTATAAGATAAGTCTGTCTTTTGTCAAGTTTCATGCCAATAAAAGCAAAACCCCAAAGTCTTTCGACAATGGGGTCTCTGTTTAATTGAGTCGGCGTTAACCGATAATAGCTAATCATTAAAAACGTCTTAGGCAAATTACGATTCGTGAATCTGAGCCGCCACTCATCAAAATGAATCGTAAGTTTTTGAATTAAATAAAACTCCTTCCGCCAAAGTTGTTTTTCTTTAATTCATTTCTTATTTCAAAGGCTTCCTTCCTTTTTCTATAAGTTTTTTGTTGCTATTGAATTGATTGAAGATTTCTTCCGCCAAAGTTATTCTCTCTCAATTCTTGCTTATTTCAGAGGTCTTTTCCTCGTCAATAAGTTTGTTTGCATTAATCTGTATCTATAATTGTAACGCAAGATTTTATTAGAAGTCACAGTAAATGTAACAACATTTATCATATAAATATTCTGAGAAAGTGGCATCATGTATTTATGTCGTTTGGCATAAATATTTCTCAATCGACCTATAAAAAATGGAGGATATAAATAAAAATTATTTTTACAAATATTCTAATTTACCCAATTTTTTAGTTTTTTAGCATAAAAATATTGGTAAGGAGAAGCCATAATTTCAAATAATTTTTGAGAAAATCTACTGATTTGAAACAATTTTGAGGGATAAATGTGAGTTTGGTTTCGGAGAATCCCTTTTATCATTGCCTTCGCAACGGCTTCGGGTGTGTGGGCAGGAAAAGGAACGGGAACATTGAGACGAGAGGAATTGACGGATTGGGCAAAAAAATTGGTTTTAGTAGCAATAGGATAAATCAAAGAAAGATGTCCATTATCCCGAGATTCAAAACGGTAGGCATCTTCAAAACGGTCAAGAGCAGCTTTAGTTGCTCCATAAAGGGCATATCCTGGGATGGCGAGTTTTGCCATTGCCGAAGAGGTCATCAGTACAAAATATTCTCTCCCAAGGTTCAAAGCCTTCATCTTCTGAAAAGCATAAATCGGTGAAAAGACATTTACTTGAAAAATTTTCTCGATACGTTGCCAGTCTGGTTTATCAATGACTTCATAATACGCAAAGCCCGCATTGGCAATAAAAATATCAATCGTTGAAAACTGAGTAAGGGCAAACTCAAAAAGCCTATCAACTTCTGATTGTTGGGATAAATCACATTTGAAAGAAATAATTTTATTGGAAGTATTTTCTATTTCATTCAAATCAACGGCAATAATTTTAACTTCCTCAAAATCAAGCAATTGAGCCAATAGAGCCTTGCCAATACCCGAGGCTGCCCCTGTGAGGATGATATTTTTATTGGCAATATTCATATTTTAAAATACTCTTTCTTCACGAAAGGCACATTAAAATTCATTTCAAAATCTCTTACTTTCATTGTTATCAAGGGTGATGCCTTTGAAAGGTCTGGAAAGAAATTTTTATCAACCTTTATTGATTTCACTGTTGCCAAAGTTGCCTTACCTTTTGCCGTTGGATTGGTGATTATCAAGTCTTTACGTAATTTTTGAACAACGGTTAAAGGTAAAATTGAGGTTGTTAAAGGAAAAGAAACAAAGCCTTTTTTGATGGTTGTTTTGAAAAATTCTTTACCCTCAATATTTACTGAAATATCCTCAGTTCCATCTGCATTAGTTTGCCAATCAAAATCGGCGTATTCTTTGGGAATTCCCCAATTTTCGATACCATTATATACGCTATCATGACTGGAAACGTAAATTTTGGAAATCGAAAACATCTTTTTCCAATCAAAAGTAAACATTCCAGGAATAAATAACAGTTCTCGATAAGGTCCAACGCCCGAGGTTTTATAATCTACTAACATCACCGTTCCGACGTACCCCAAGAATCTATCTTGTTGATAATCAGCCATGAAGCCGTTTTCATACACAAAATCTTTCGAGAATTTATAAACCATAATATAGGCATCTCCCGTAAGATTCCACGGTGCTGGGGCGATTTTTATGTTTTGGGGTTGTTCCATTAATTTTAATTAATATTTTACAAACGGTTTATCATTTTAAATACAACTCCAAATACCCTTCCATCTCCACCTGCATTTTCTTTGCCTCCTCTCCTGCCCTTTTGGCAAAATCTTTTTCCGAAGAAGCATAGATAATTCCTCTCGATGAATTGACTAAAAGCCCACATTGTGAGTTCATTCCATATTTTGAAACTTCTTCCAAACTTCCGCCCTGAGCTCCAACACCTGGCACAAGCAAAAAGTGTTCGGGTGCGAGTGTGCGTATGTGAGTGAGCATATCCGCCTTCGTTGCCCCTATCACGTACATTAGTTGCTCGTCAGTTGCCCACTCTTGTGATTTTTGGATTACTCTTTCAAATAATTGTGTATTATCGTTTATTCGTAGATTCTGAAAATCTCTACTACCCTCATTGGATGTGAGGGCTAAAAGTATCACCCATTTTTCTGGAAAATCTAAAAAAGGCTTCACAGAATCTTCGCCCATGTAAGGGACAACCGTCACAGAATCAAAATCCAAACCCGATGAGTTTTTATCAAAAAATGCCCTTGCGTATAATCCTGATGTATTTCCAATGTCACCACGTTTGGCATCGGCGATTGTGAAACATTCTTTTGGGATATATTCCAAAGTTTTTTGAAGACTCTCCCAACCCTTTGAACCATGAGCTTCGTAAAAAGCAATATTAGGTTTATAAGCCACTGCGAACTCCTGAGTAGCTTCAATTATTTGACGATTAAATTCAAAAATGGGGTCTTTTTCGGTCAGTAAATGTTTCGGTATTTTCTGAATATCAGTGTCTAATCCTACAGAGAGATATGATTTTTTTTGTTTGATTTGGTCAAATAATTGGGCTTTGGTCATTTTTCGATGTTTGATATTCGATGTTTGATGTTCGTTCGGGCGGCGTTCCGCTTTCGATATTTAAGGTAAAAAGAAAGATTGACAATTTAAGTTCCAAACATCAAGAACCTATCGTAGAATATTGGACTAAAATCCAAACATCGAAAGCGGAACGCCGCCCTAACGAACATCAAACATCGAAACTATTTGCTATTTTTAACGATTAACCTTAATTTCGTAAACAATATTACTCCGTTAGGTTTCAATATCAAAAGATTTTCAATTTAAAAATTACCATTTTCCCAATGCAATTCAAACCACACACAATAGAAGGCTTAATCGAGTGCATCCCCACTAAATTTGAAGATGAGCGTGGACATTTTTATGAATCGTATAATCAGAAACTCTTTACAGCTAATGGCATTCCCTCCAATTTTTGTCAAGACAATTATTCATGGTCAAAAAAGGATGTAATTCGTGGTTTGCATTTTCAATATGAACCCAATGCCCAAGGAAAATTAGTACGTTGCATGACTGGTAAAGTTATGGATGTAGTGGTTGATATTCGTAGAGATTCGCCAACTTTTGGGCAACATGAGAAATTTATTTTAGACTCGGCAATCGGCAATATGTTATACGTACCAGCAGGTTTTGCTCATGGATTTTTGGCTTTAGAAGAAACAATTTTTGTGTATAAATGTACAGAATACTGGCAAAAAACCTCAGAATCAGGGATTATCTACAACGACCCTGAATTAAATATTGATTGGGGCGTAGAGCATCCAATCGTTTCTGGGAAGGATTTATTGTTGCCTACTTTTTCGGAACTAAGACAATAGGTATGAAATTTTAGGTATGAGGTCGTAGGTATGAGGTAAAAATTTAAGTATGAATTATGAGGTCGTAGGTATGAGGTAAAGTATTCGCTAATATTTACCTCATAATTAATACCTCCAACCTCATACCTAAAAAAATCACATTCGCAGTTTCTCAATCTCCCGAATCACGTTTATAATGCCCTTCAAAGGAATTTTTACCCAGTCTGGGCGATAGCTGATTTCATAGCCCAACTCATAGACAGCCTTCTCCAACAAATAAATTAACATCAAAAAATGTATTTCATTATTATTTTTGAATAATGGATGCGGATTTCCGAAGGTGTCCAAATATTTTTCCATGTACGTTTGTTGAATCAATTTATACCAACGGTCAGCGGCAGTTTGTACCCGCACAGGGTCGAATTTTGCGGTGTTGGGGTCGTTGAACATCTTTGCCGAAATGGCGTAATGATAACTCCTAATCATTCCCGCAACGTCTTTTAGTGGTGAATGTTTAATCTTACGGTCAGTAATGGTGCTTTCTGGTTCGCCTTCAAAGTCTATGATGATGTAGTCATTTTTTGTGGCTAAAACTTGTCCCAAATGATAATCTCCGTGAATCCTGATGCGTTGAGAATCAATCTCTTTCGTGAGAATATCTTTCGTAAATTCTTCAATTAATTCTCTTGATTCCATAAAATCCCAAGCTAATTTTTGGGTTACGGGATCGGTAATTTTGGCATAATTATCAATCAAAAGATTATATCTTCTATCTAATAAATCTGATAAGCGTTTATGGATAAATTGACGATAATCATCGTTGAAATGCTCAGGGGCAAACATTTTGTCGGCTTCTGGTGCGTACAAAGCCAAGTGCATTTCGGCAGTTCGTTGAGCCAACAGCTCCACTTGGGCAAAAACATCTTCTTTGATAGAAAACGTTTTATCCGTAAATGCCTCCACAAAAGATTCTAATTGTTCACCCGTTTGAACCCAGCTATCCGCCTCATTTTCAACCATTCGTTGCATCATGCCCAAGGTAACATCGGGCTTACCATCCCGTTTCCAAACCACGCTTCCCGCAAAGGCAGGGATATGGGCAAAATCAGAATTTTCTGTGATAAATTCAACCATATCCACCTCTGGATTGGTTTCTGCGAATAATTTACGATAAAGTTTAAGAAAGTATTTGTCCCCCAATGGATATTGACCAAAAGTCATGGCAGAATTGGACGAATCCACAGGTAAAACTCTCGAAGAAATGGGGGAGTTAATATCTTCACCAGCCAATCCTTTGCCACGGTTAAATTCTATACGACCATTTTCTCGTTGTGTAATATCCTGTGCGTGAGCAACATACGCAAAAAGTGCTTGTTGGAAGCGTTCATCATAAATAGCATCTACAACCAAGCCCCGTTTGTCATTAATATACGCCAAAGTAATAATGCCCTTAGGTACAATTTCTTGAGTATTAGTAGAATCAATAAAAGACACGGGCAGAAGGTAATGCTCCGTTTCACCATCCACATATTTAACTTCTACGATAAATAAAAGGGCAATGGAATCTTTGATGGGAATCTCCATTGAATACTTTATCGAAAATTTCTCTTGCAAACGAGCCTTCCCCGCAAACCAGCGACACGTGTTCATGTAGGGAGGTAAAACGCTTGTTTCAAAGTCTCTCAATAATGCAGTATCATGCTGAATATCTTTCCAAGCCTGTTTGGAGGTCAGAGATGTTGTATTTTCGTTCATATACTTTTTGTTTCGTCAAATGGTATTATTCTTCCTTAAATTTAGAATATAATCATATACAAAAAAAATGGATTGAATTAATCCTCGAAAAATAAGAAATATTGTAAAGATAACTTTTGAGTCAAGGTTTTGATAATCAATGGTTTTGGGGTTATGTTGAAAATAATTTCATTTTTTTCTTCATAAGCATTTGCCAAATAAAAAAATCGCCGTACCTTTGCACCACGAAAAACGAAAAGAGATGCACAAAATCAAATTTCGTTCTTAGCCCAATGGTCCGTTCGTCTAGGGGTTAGGACACGTCCCTTTCACGGATGAAACACGGGTTCGATTCCCGTACGGACTACATCAAAAAGTGCAACAAATTGGTTTTCAATTAGTTGCACTTTTTTTATTGTCCAGAGTTAAACTAACCTATAATTATTTGCGTACTTTTTTATGTCATTAATAGAAAATGATGATGAAAACTCTATTCAGTCACTAACAAATTAAAAATTCCAAAAATGAGGGACAGACATTCCTTGGGAATGGGAATCAAATAAAGTGTTTGAGATAAAACTGTGAAGATGATATACCAGAAAATAACTTTTAAATCATTATTACACTGCCTAATTCCAACCTTACAGAAAATAATACTACATTTATTTCAGGAAGTTTTTACAAAAAATACCTGACCATGTATTTCACATACAAAATCACGAACTTCACCACAGTCCCCTCAAAATACCGTAAAATTACCTAATCAAATTTCAGATTTAGTCAATACCTTTGAACCATTATTAATAACCACTCCCTCAAAATATAAATGTAACTATCAAATAGTCAGTCATTTAGAAATCTTCTTGCTTTAATTTATCCTGATAAAACCATCTTGCTAATTTTAAATAGACAGTTCCATAATCGGAGCCTGTAAATACTCGTGTGTAAACTTTTTACTCAATAATACTATTAAAACAACACAACAATGAAAAATCAATACCCAAAATCATCTCTAATTATGCTTTTAGTTTTGAGCATATTTCAATCAGTTCATGCCCAAAAACCAGCTTGCGGAACGCCTACTCTCACCAATCAACAACGCAAAGAAATCTTAACGCAACGGAGTAAATACGAAAAATTTGCCATGTCTTCTCGAATGGCAGCCGATACGGGTATTACGTACATACCCGTAAGAATCAACCTTTTCAGAAATAATGATCAAACGGGTGGGCTTTCTTTGCAAGAAATGAACGATGGAATGTCGAAGGTGAACAAGACATTTTTGAGAGCTGGAAAGGGAATTCAGTTTTATTTGGCGGGCGAAAAACCAAATTATGCCGATGATTCAACGTTTTCCACTTTTTTATCGGAAGTCAAAGATGCCAGCAGCAAAACAACCGAAGAAAGAGCTGTGGCAAAATTTGCCGTCAAAAATGCTATTAATCTGTTTTCAGCGGGGCGAGTTACTTCTGGAAAAAAAGAATTAGGCGGTTATGCTTATTTCCCGAGAGTTGATAATGGCTCAAATCTAATCGTGATGTCGAACAGTGTTTTCAATGACAAAGACAATACCCTCACGCACGAATTTGGGCATTATTTTGGCTTACCGCACACTTTTGACCGCACAAATTCAGAAGATATTTCAGAGAGAGAACTCGTTACTCGCCTCAAAACTGAAACCAAAGGACGGAAACCCGCCAATTGCGATACGGGCGGTGATATGATTTGCGACACGCCATCTGACCCCTACGATTTTAAACCCAAAGTGGTTAATTGTGTATATTCAGACACCACTTTGAAGGATGCCAACGGAGATTTATACAATCCAATGACTAACAATATTATGGATTATTACTTCTGCACGAGCATTGTGCTAACGCCAGGGCAATTTAATGTCATGGGCGGAGCAGCTTTATCGGCACGAATGTCAAAAGAAGCGGAGTATAATTTCAGACCCGACAGTACTTGGAAACCAACGGCGGTAATTAGTCCAATCATTGCAAAACCAACCGTGGATTCGTTGAATAACGTAACGATTTCTTGGAAAGATAATTCCAATAATGAAATGGGTTTTTTTGTGGAACGTGCTACTAACATCAAAGGTCCATTCGTGGCAGTGGGAGGAGCTGCCCCTGATTCTACGGTTTTTGTGGATAAAAATGTAGCAAGAAATATAAAGTATTATTACCGAATTAAACCTTCAAATACAACCATTAATTCCCTTAGTAAGGTAGATTCTGTAATGGTGGGACAAATTTTCAAAAATCTACCTGGATTAGTTTGTTTACCTAAATATGTTAATTCATGTTTGCAGGGCGATGGTATCCGAAACTTCACACTTCGGGGCGTGGATAGCACGGGAATAAAAAATGAATCTTCCTGTGATTCAGGTAGTTACTCAAATTTTACCAAACTTTCTGCCGATGTCGTAAAAGGAAAAAAGTATGTGTTTTCAATCGAAAATAAGTGGTCGCAACAAGAAGTTTACTTTCCACAATCGGTTGCTATTTGGATTGATTCCGATAAAAATGGTGAGTTTACGGGTTCAAAACCTGGCGAAAGCGAAATGATTTTCAGAGGAACTATTCTTGCTGGAAAACTATCAGATTCATTATTAATTCCAAAAATTACCAGCGGACAATATACCCTCAGAATAAGACTCCGTAGAGCCTCTTACGGTGTCGTAAATGATGCCTGTAATTTATACGAACACTATGGCGAAGGCGAAGATTATTCATTGGTATTGAAGGATTCGGCTCGAACTAAACAAAGTATTCAGCCAGTTTTGAGGGTAGCGAGTTTCCAAGGTGAGGTCAAGGAAGATTCTAAAACGATTTATCCAAATCCAACGGACGGAAACCAAATTTTTGTAATGACAGATGAATCTGACGAAGCAAAAATTGCGATGTATGATTTAACGGGCAGAGAAATTCAGACTTTACAAAACCCTATGAGTCAATACGTTGTATCGTTGAAACCGAATGAAAGTCTGAAAATTGGAACGTATATCATCGTGGTGCAAGAAGGGAAAAACGTTAAACAACACAAAATGTCGGTGATGAAATAGTGGTGGAGAAAAGTGGTTGTGTATCAAGTATTATGTCTCAAGTTCTAAGAATTTACCACCAAATAAACACAAATGTTCAGATTATTCTTTGAAATAAAGTGTTAAATTTTATAATTTGGTTCGATTCTCTTAGTACTTAATACCTTGTACTTGGTACACAACTCTTTTTATATTTTTATAACCTAATTTAAGTTTTTTGATATAACTTTTACCTTATATTTGGGTTCATTTTACCACACCCAAATATGCCCAATCCCATTGCTATTCTAATTGTTGAAGACGAAGTTTTGATTGCCCAAGATTTAAAGGAAATCTTGGAAGAAGTAGGTTACGATGAAATTCACAAAGCCCGAAATTATCATCAAGCGATTGAACTAATCAATACCCAAAATTTCGATTTAATTCTATTGGACATCAACTTGAACGACTCAAAATCAGGCGTTGATTTGGCAGATTATCTCAATCAAAACTATCAAATTCCTTTCATTTACATTACCTCTTATTCAGATGCGGGAACGATTGCAAACGTAAAACAAACCCGTCCGTCAGGATTTTTATTGAAACCATACAGTAAAGATTTGTTGCTTGCTTCCATCGAAATTGCCCTTTTTAATTATTCTATTCAACAAAATGCAGCAGAGAAACCCATTAAAAATGTAGCTCTGGCGGAAGGAGAGACTGATTTAGTGATTAATGACCATTTGTTAATAAAAGATAATTATCATTTTATTAAAATTGCATTAAGTGATATTTTATGGTTTGAATCTGATAATAATTACGTGGAAATCAAGACCTTACAGAAAAAATTTGTGATACGCTGTTCACTAAAAAGATTGCTCGACCAATTACCTATCAATGATTTTGTGAAGTGTCATAAGCAATTCATTATCAACATTTTGCGAGTAGAAAGTTTCAAAGCTAATGAAGTAAAAATTCAGGGCATAACCATTCCAGTTAGTCGAAACACGCAAGATGAAGTGTTGAGAATGTTGAAACGGTAGATTTCTATTAGAAACCAATCCCTACCAAGGGTTTTGAACCCTTGGTAAGTACCCGTTATTAATTAGTTTATGTTTGGATAAATTATAATCATCTGATTATCAATTGGTTATATCTAAAAATCCTAACAACTAAATCCTAACCC
>JAYUOX010000055.1:0-18807 GCA_043760595.1 Cytophagales bacterium | reverse complement strand
GCAGTTAGCAGTTAGCAGTTAGCAGTTAGCAGTTAGCAGTTAGCAGTTAGCAGTTAGCAGTTAGCAGTTAGCAGTTAGCAGTTAGCAAAAATGCCTTCTAAAATAATAAAGTTCCTTGTAAAATAAAATTCCTTGTAAAATATTTTAAAAACTATTATCTCTTCGTTGGTAGATGTTTTCTGACAACTGATAACTGATAACTGATAACTGATAACTGAATATGAGCAAATCATCAAAAACATTTTGGGCATTTATGACAGGTGCAGCCGTGGGTGCTGTATTAGGGATTTTGTATGCCCCCGACAAGGGCGAAAATACTCGCAACAAATTATTTTACCAACTCCAAAAGTACCGTGATCAATTACAAGGCTTGATTTCTGACCTGATTGAAGGCAAAGAAATTCCTGAAACTATGGCAAAATCAGAAGGTAAAAAAGTAGTGAACGAAGCCCGAGAAAAAGCTGAACGCCTTTTGGAAGACGTAGAAAGTATGATGAGTCAAATCAAAGCAAAAGCGTAAGTAAGTGTTAGGGGCAACCGACATTCGGTTAGGTTTTAGTGAATAAATAACTTATCGTTCCAAAACATAATGTCCGCAAACTATTTCAATTCAATTCCAAAATCATGAAATCATTTAGTCAAGTAACAATGTCTGAGCTTTCAACGGAGTTTGGTATTATGATAGAAGGAAAGAGTTTTTTGCCAAGCATTGAACCCATCGAAACACCTTCTTGGTTAGCTCATATTATTGAGAAAAATACCCAGAAATTAGCTACAATGAGGTCAGAAAAATCAATCTCAGAAGCCCTCATTGCTCCTGTATTGATGGCTGTTCAAGAATTATTTGAAGATAAAATAACTATCTTTTCAGGTGAACCGCTTAACTCAGAGAAAATATCGGGCGTTTGTGATTTTTTGATTTCAAAAACACCCCGTGCCTTAGAACCAAACGGTAATTTTTGTATTTTGGTTGAAGCAAAAAAGCAAGATTTACTCTCTGGCATTCCACAATGTGTAGCTGAAATGTTTATTGCACAAGAAAAAAACGCTGATAATAAAGTGATTTATGGATGTGTTTCTACAGGATTAGAATGGTTGTTTATATCCTTAGAAAAAAATAGAGCATCAACTGATACCAAAATATTTGCATTGAACGAAATCAGTAAAATATTAGGCGTTTTTGGTTGGATGATATAAAACCGAAACTCTGTAAAGGTAAATTTTCCCATGAACAAAATTGTAATATTAGTCTTCGCTTTATCTGTATTTATCGCTTGTGAAAACAAGCAACGTACTGATAATCAAACAATTGAAGAAAACAAAAAGGCTCTTGAACCCACTGCCGACAAGTTCCCTGTAATGCAGATTGACACGCCAACTGTGGATCTGGGACAAATCACACAGGGCGATACCATCATGCACGTTTACAATTTCAAAAACACAGGAAATATGCCTTTGGTGGTGAGTAATGTAAATGCCTCGTGTGGTTGTACGACTCCCTCCTACTCTACCGCTCCTGTTGCCCCTGGTGAAAAAGGATTTATTACTGTGAAATTTAACAGTAAAGGAAAAGAAGGTAAACTGAACAAAACCGTAACGGCTTATGCCAATACCAAGCCCGCTGATAATACGGTTTCTTTCAAGATTGAAGTTTTAATACCAAAAAAATAGTAGCCCCCCACCCCCCGAAGGGGGAGCAACAATATGCAATTTCAACTCCCCCTTCGGGGGTCGGGGGGCTAACTTATAACCATGTACAATAGTATTTTATTACAAGGAATGGGCGGAGGCGGAGCTTCTTCGTTATTTTTAATCGGTGGAATGTTCGTAATCATGTATTTTTTCATGATTCGTCCACAACAGAAAAAAGCAAAAGACCAGCAGACATACGTTGATGCCTTGAAGGCTGGCGACAAAGTAATCACCATCGGAGGATTACACGGGACGGTTTCATCGGTTCGTGACAAAACCGTTGTGTTGGAAGTAGATTCAAGCAAAGGTATTAAAATGGTTTTCTTGAAAACAGCTATTTCAAAAGATTCTTCGGCTCAAATAGGCGAATAGTCTTAGAAAGAATATAAACCGCAAAGACGGAAAGTCGCTAATAAAATCGTGCCTTTCCGTCTTTGCGGTTTAAAACTATGCAAACTTATGCAAACTCCCCAACCCAAAACCGACTACAAGGCAATTTCAATCTGTCTTTTGGCTGCTATTATCTTCTGGATTATGAATGCCCTCAACAAAGATGGTTATTCATTGAAAATCCCATTTCCCCTTCAATTTACGTATAACGATTCGCTGTATATTGCAACCCAACCTTTACCCGAGAAAATATCCGTGAATGTGTCTGGAAGTGGATGGAGTTTGTTACGCAAAGTATTTGCAACTAATAATACGCCCATTAAATATTCTATTACTAAACCCCTGAAAACCAGATTCTTAAACACGGGCTCGTTGGCTGATTCAATCTCAGATTATATAAAAGATGTCAAAGTAAATTATATAGTAGCTGATAAATTTGAAATAGAATTTGACCGTAAAATTTCTAAGGAATTTTACGTAAAAATAGACAGTTTACATATTTCACTAAAAGACCGATACGTCATTACGAGTTTGATAAATGTGAATCCCAGAACGATAACTTTGGTAGGTCCTGAATCAGTTTTGGAAGAAATGGGTAGTACAATTTTAGTAAAAGTCCCATCGCAACGACTACAAGACAATTATGATGAAGAAATAAAATTACCTCTTCCTCAAAATACACTTATCAAAGCTAATAAAGACCGAGTAGCAGTGAGTTTTGAGGTTGCGGAATTGTTGAAATAAGGATTGGGGAATTAGTTACTGGTTATTAGCTTTTACGTAACTGGTCGTTAGAATTTAGGGTATAAAATTTGTCATGTTGAACGCAGTGAAACATCTGTCTGAAACTATTGACATCGGATGTTTCACTACGTTCAACATGGCGAAATCATACAACGTATTTAGCTGACAAAAATAATGAATCAAAAACTCATCGGCATAACAGGCGGAATTGGCTCAGGGAAAAGTCTTATTTGTAAGATTTTTTCTACTTTGGGAATACCTATTTATGATGCTGACTCACGAGCTAAGTCTTTGATAAACAATGATTTATTGCTAAAAAAGAATATCCAAAATCTACTGGGCGAACAAGCCTATACATCTACGGGTGAATATAACCGTCCGTGGGTAGCTTCACAAGTTTTTAATAATCCTGATTTACTGAAACAACTCAGTGGCATCGTGCATCCTCGTGTACGGGAGGATTCGCAAGCGTGGATAGCTCAACATTCCGAGTCCCCATTTTTACTCTACGAAGCCGCCTTGATGAAAGCCGCTGGCGATGGAAATATATTTGATAAAGTAATCGTAGTAAACGCTCCTACTGACCTCAGAATCAAACGAGTAATGAAGCGGGACAATCGTTCTGAAAAAGAAATTAGAGATATTATTGCCCGACAAATTTCGGATGAGGATCGGTTACAAATTGCAGATTTTGTGATTGAGAATGATGATAAGCATTCGGTTTTGGAACAGGTTTTGAGTTTGTATGAAGTTTTATCAGAGAACAAGAATTAGACCACCAAGACTCTAAGACACCAAGAGTTAAGCTTAAAAATAAAAAACTTGGAATCTTTGTGCCTTCGTGGCTCTTTATCTTGGTCAGCAGAATACATAAAAAAAGCTACACCCAAAATGAGCGTAGCTTCTAAAAATTGATTTGCAAAAATATTATTGATGTCTTACTAATAACTTCTTAGTTACCAGAGACTTACCTTCTGATGACAACTGATAAAGATAAATTCCGTTGTTCCATTCTCTTGTCGAAACTCTTACTTTTCTTTGGTCTTTATCTAAAATTTCTTCCTTCATTTCATTGCCCAACACATTGTAAAAAGTAATCTTCGTTTCCCCCGTCTGTGAACTCATCACATAATCAATATTGGCAAAGTCATCGGCTGGATTTGGATAAATATTTGAAACCGTCAATTTATCGTTTGAAAACAATCTATCTTCTGAACTGATAAACTCGTCTGACTTACTTTCCTTTTCTACAAGATTCACAACAGGCTGAACAACGGCAACTTCACTTTTAATTGCCTGACTTCTAACAGGTTGTAATAAAAATGAGTTCGTAAAATATTGACTAATCACCGTTGAACGTTGGTAATTAATATTTCTATCCAATGTCAAAAAAGATGGCTGAAAAAACGAAAAGGAAGTCTTCTTGAACAAAACTGGGGTCGTAGCGACTTTTGTTTTTGGTCTTATATCCAAACGGCTTTTATGGCGGTTGTCGGTTTGGGCAAACGTCTTCAAGCCTGACAGTGAGACTGTTAGCATCAAAAACATCAGCGTATTTCTTAGTATAGGTTTCATTACATTGTAAATATTTTACTCAAATATCTTTTATTTTTATGCTGAATTTCAGCTTGTTAAAAACTACAAAAATCGTGCGAGAATTATAGTTTTGACTTATTACTTATAAGACTCCAAAAATACGAAAAAGGTTGCAATGTGGATTCTTAAAAAATGTTAATTATTGTGTCAATCTTGAAATAAAATTTACTTTTCAACGTGATTGACTGATTATCAAGGCATTAATCTTTTATCGTTGAACAAAAATATATTAAAAATATTCAATTTTCAAAGTTTTGACCTTAATTTTTTCTTAGAATTATTCAACGGTGCTTTTTTAATTTCGGGTTCAACCTGTTTAGCGATGATAGTGTCTTTTTTAATTGGCTTAATAATTACAGGCGGAGCAACTACTTTCATGATAGATTCCTTCGTTGGTTTTTCGGCAATTCTCCATCTGAATCCATCTAATTCTTTATCATCAGATTTTAAATCCTTGGGAGGAATAAATTTCCCATCGGGCTTGCCTACGAAGGATATTTTTTTGACTTTACTTTTCCCAAAACCAATATTCATTTTCCCACATTGCACTCGGTTCATGCCTGTGAGGGTATTTTTTTCGTCAATGGCGTAGTAGATACTTTCGCCGTTTCCTTCCACAATCACTCGTTCGATTCTGGAACTATCCGTAAAATTAACGACCATTTTTCGCCCTTTTATTTGATTATAATTTATCAAAGTATCTAAGGCAACCACGAATGCTTTTCCTTTCAAGTTCATCAGTTTTAATTTGTTTCGTTTCAACAAAACATTAATAGAATCAGCCTCAGACTGGTTTTGGGTGTTCCAGAGGATTGGTTTTTGGTAAAAATAAATCGTGGAATCGGATACATTATAACTCAACGAATCACACTTACCCGCCATATCTGACTTGTAAATGAGTACGTGTTTGTAGGCGTACATTTTTTTGACTTTGGTCTCTTTATTGTCCAAAGAAACCAAGGTATCGGCATTCAGGAAGAGGGTATCATCCTCCATGATATTTTTCAAAAGTGCGTGTCCAAACACTCTGGTAACGCCCGAAATTTTTGAATAACGACCTTTATCTCCCGTCAAAATCGCCTTATCTTTTCGAGATAAAAACACTATATTTCCGTTGGCAACGCCAATATCGGTGGGTGAATCATAAATCATAGTGTCGGCGGTCATAATATAATCTTCGGATTTGACCGTAGAACGTCCTTTGAGGTTGGCAATTTTGGAAACAGTATTATATTGACTACCAGGATTGGCGTAAGTCGTATCGTTTTTATTGACCAAAAGCGTCGGGGCAACGAAAAAGGCTTCTTTTGAAAGGGTGCTATACCGCAAAGAATCAGCGGTCAGATTTCCGTCTTTGTCCAATACTTTTACGTTGGTTTTGAAGTTTGCCAATTTCGTAATGGTGTTGTAATATGCCTCCTGACTGGTGAGCGTACTTTTTTTATCAATAATTTTCCCTTTGGTGTTGTAATATGCCATGCGGGAGTTCATGTCATAGTCTAACTTATTGGTAGTCAGTACGATAGTTTTATCATCCAACCGTACTCGTCCATTAATTTTACATTTCCGTTCATTGCCAAAGTAATAGGCAGTATCGCCCGTGATAGTAACAGTATCGGCTTGAATAATCTTCACTTTTCCGTAGGCTTCCAAGATATTAGTAGTCTCATTCAAAATAGCTAAGTTGCAGTATAACAGTGAAGTACCTTGACGAAGGGCGACGTTACCTATTAACCTTCTTACTGACATAAATGGCAAATTAACGCCTTTTAAGCTATCCGAATAGATGATTTCTACTTGATTGGGGTTGCTTGGGGTAATGGTTGAGATGGCTGGAGTTTGGGCGTGAAGAATATTTGTCGTTATAAAAAAAACGAATAGTAAATTACAAATTTGAGATGCAAGCAAACTTGCTATTATTTGACGTATTTTTGTGGAATATTTCATAATCTATGGATTCATAAATTATCGGCTTTTAAGGTTGAACTTCTCCGAAGTTTATTTGTTGATGGAGATTGTACTACTACAAAGGTTAAACTTCTCCGAAGTTACTATCTATCAAATAATTTCGGAGAAATTTAACCTTTGTAGTAGTAACATAAAAAAAGTAACTTCACAGGCTTCGGAGAAGCCAAACCTTAATATCACCAACTAATTTGAATCCGATATTTCATCACAGCAAAATTACCCAAATAAAACGATGCTTGACCAATTTTTAACCTTTATTAACAAACAAAATCTCATTCAACCGTCTCAAAAAGTACTTTTGGCGGTTAGTGGAGGCATGGATTCGGTGGTAATGTGCGACCTTTTTAGCAAGGCAAAGTATGATTTTGTGATTGCTCATTGCAATTTTGGACTACGTGGCGAAGAATCGAATGAGGATGAAATGTTTGTAAAAAAGCTATCAATCAAGTACAAAGTCCCTTTTGTGATTACGACTTTTCAAACCTCGGAATTTGCGGATAATGAGAAAATTTCTACCCAAATGGCAGCTCGAATTTTACGTTATGAATGGTTTGAGAAAGTCCGAAAAGAACAAAATTGCGAATATATTGCCACGGCTCATCATCAAAACGATGTATTGGAAACGGTACTTTTGAACCTCACCAAAGGCACAGGCATTGCGGGAATGCACGGAATTAAGCTCAAAAATGGTCGAGTAATTCGCCCAATGTTATTTGCAGAAAAAGATAGTATTTTTGAGTATGTGGTTGAAAATCAAGTCATTTGGCGAGAAGATTCTTCTAATGATTCTAATAAATATCAACGAAATTCTATCAGAAACGAGGTTGTGCCTTTATTGAAAAAAATTAATCCAAACTTAGAAAATACCATTCAGCAAACCGTGGAAAGAATCTCGGCAGTTGAAGAGATTTTTGAAATAGAAATGGAGATGCTTCGCAAGCAAATTACGTGGTCGGATACTCAGGCAACTTATGTGAACTATAAGGCAATTCAAACGCTTTCGCAGCCAATGATTAAATTGTCGGAAATGTTGAAATCTTTTCATTTTACGTATCAACAATGTCAAGATATTTTTGAGGCATTTGACAAAGAATCTGGAAAAACCTTCCTCTCTCCTACGCATACACTTGTGAAGGATAGAACGGAGTTGGTGATTACGAAGAAGAATTTGCAAGTATTTGAAAGTCAGATAATTGAATCTGGAATTAGAGAGTTTTCTTCTGAACAAATCAATCTAATAATTGGAGAATCTTTTGAAAAAACAGAAGATTTTATTGTGCCAACGGCAAAGAAAAAAGCCTGTTTGGATGCTGACAAAGTTCGGTTTCCTTTACAAATACGTAAGTGGAAAGAAGGGGACTGGTTTTGTCCTTTGGGAATGAATAAAAGGAAGTTGATTAGTGATTTTTTGATTGATACAAAAGTACCTTTAAACCTCAAAAAAGAGGTGTACGTTTTGACATCAAACGGCTCAATTGTTTGGGTAATGGGTCATAGAATTGATGATAGATTTAAGGTAACTGATAAGACGGTGAAGGTGTTTTTGATGGAAATTAAGTAAATTTGAAAAAAGAATATAAATGCTCAAAAATAAAAAAATCCTCCTCGGAATTTCAGGAAGTATTGCGGCTTATAAAACAGCTTTTTTGACCCGTCTTTTAATCAAAGAAGGTGCTGATATTCAGATAGTTATAACTCAGGCGGCTAAGGAATTTATTACGCCTTTGACATTGGCAACGCTTTCTAAAAAGCCTGTACTTTTTGACTTCGTAAAAGACCAAACTGGTTCTTGGAACAATCATGTGGACTTGGGACTTTGGGCGGATGTCATCCTCATTGCCCCTGCCACGGCTCATACGCTTGCCAAATGTGCCAACGGAATTTGTGATGATTTATTAACAGCAGTCTATCTTTCGGCAAAATGCCCCGTGATGTTTGCCCCTGCGATGGACTTGGATATGTACCAACACCCAAGTACGCTTGAAAATTTACGAAAATTGCAATACTTTGGTAATCAAATAGTTAAATCAAATTTTGGAGAATTAGCGAGTGGTCTAATCGGTGAAGGTAGAATGGCAGAACCCGAAGAATTGGTAGCGATTTTGACAAAGCATTTTTCTGAAAATATTATTCTGAAAGGAAAAAAAGTATTAATCACGGCTGGACCAACCCAAGAACCGATTGACCCTGTTCGTTTTATTAGTAATCATTCAACGGGTAAAATGGGGTATGCCATTGCGGATAAATTTGCCAAAGCGGGTGCGGACGTAACGCTCGTGAGTGGGCAAGTGGCTTTGAAATCGCCTGATACGAGTATCAATTTGGTAAAAGTACGGTCTGCCCGAGAGATGTATATTGCCACAAAGGAATATTTTGAAAAAGCTGACATCATCATTTTGTCCGCCGCCGTGGCTGATTATACACCTGCGGTAGTGGCTGAAAAGAAAATAAAAAAGAAGGAAGATACGTTTAACATAGAGCTAACCAAAACTACTGATATTGCCAAAACACTTGGACAGATCAAACGTCCAAATCAGTTAATGGTGGGTTTTGCCTTAGAAACTGACAATGAGGTAGAAAATGCCATTGGAAAGATAAAATCAAAGAATTTGGATATGATTGTCTTGAACTCCTTGCAAGATTCGGGAGCAGGTTTTGGGCATGATACCAACAAAATTTGTATCATCCGAAAAGATGGTACAATGATTGATTTTGATTTAAAATCGAAACAAGAGGTGGCAATGGATATTATGTCAGTTATCAGTAAACAGTTATCAGTAAACAGTAAACAGTAAACAGTTATCAGTGAACAGTTATAACGAGCGGCGTTTTGCTTTTCAGTAAGCAATCATAAAATTTCATTTTGAAGTATACTTTTTAGTCTAAATATACACAAGAACACTCCTTTTTTGTATGAAAAAATATCAAATTCTCAAACATAAAATACTCATCCTATTTACTGTTAACTGTTTACTGATAACTGGTAACTGCGTTATCGCTCAGGAATTAAACTGCAAAGTAACCATTTCAAAAGACCAGTTGCAGGTCAATGAACAACGTGGGGCGACCAATATTTATGATGAAATTCAAAATGTGATGCAGGAATTTATGAACAATCGCCGCTGGTCGAGTGATAATTTTTCATCCGAGGAGAAAGTTAATTGTTCCTTATCCGTAATTCTGACCAAAGCATCTTCGGGTGGTGATTATGAAGCGACTGCCAATTTTCAGGTGAGAAGACCCGTTTATGGTACTGGCTACGAAACGGTTTTACTTAATTATGTCGATAAAAATTTTAACTTTAAGTACGTTGCAGGTACTCCTTTGACTTATAATGACAATAATTTTAATGATAATCTAACCCAAATCTTAGCTTTTTATTCCTACGTAGCTTTGACATTTGACTATGATTCATTTGGAAAAATGGGGGGTACTAATTTTGCTCAAAAAGCATTAAATGTTGTTAATTTAGCGGGTACAGCTTGGCAATCAAGCGATATTCGTAGTCGTTTTTGGCTTTCCGAAAATCTCTTAAATCAGCAATTACAACCACTAAGAGAAGGTTTTTATGCTTACCATCGTTTGGCAATTGATAATTATGCGACTAATCCTGGAGGCAGTCGAAAGCAAATCATAGAGTATTTAAATCAGATAAAACAAGTGAGTCAATCACGTCCAGGGCAGATTTGGTATCGTTTATTTTTTGAAGCAAAATCGGTTGAATTACTCAATATTTTCGGAGATGCTCCGCTGGATGAACGCAAAAAAGTAGTTTCTCTATTAACTTCTCTTGACCCTACCAATTCAGAGGCTTATCGGAAATTGGGGAAGTAAATTTGTAATACGGACAGCCTTGTCCGTGGTAAATCATGCGGACAAGGCTGTCCGCAATACATTTAATCAAAAAACCAACCATGAAACTCTGGGGTATCGACTTAGGCGGAACAAAAATAGAATGTGCTGTATTGGACAGCGAGAATAATTTATCAGTAATTATCAGAAAACGTATTCCAACGGAGGCAGATAAAGGTTATCCACATATTGTTAATCAGATAGTTAAGTTAGTAAATTTGGTTTCGGAAGAGTTGGGAGAACGTCCTCAGAAAATTGGTTTTGCAACTCCTGGCGTTCTCGACCCCGAAACGCAAACAATGAAAAACTCCAATACCGTTTGCATGAACGAACAACCCATGCAAGTCGATTTAGAAAAAGCCTTGGGTATTCCTGTAAAGTTGGCAAATGATGCTAATTGCTTTGCTTTGGCAGAAACTTTGATGGGTGCGGGTAAAAATTATCCAAATGCAGAGTTAGTTTTCGGAGTCATCATGGGTACGGGTGTGGGTGGTGGTTTGGTCGTACATGGTAAAGTTATTGGCGGACATCATGGCATCGGGGGCGAGTGGGGACACAACATCATCGAGGAAGGCGGTGAGCCTTGTTATTGTGGCAAAGCGGGTTGCGTCGAGAAAGTGATTTCAGGAACAGGCTTAGAGAAATTTTACGAAAAAATTAGCAGTAAACCTTTGAAGTTGAAGGAGATACTCGAAAGATACGAAGCCAAATCGGACTTATACGCTGAGGCTACGATTGATAGAATGTTAGAGTTTTATGGTCGTGGGATTTCGACATTAATCAACGTCCTTGACCCTGATTTGATAGTAATTGGTGGTGGTGTTGGTAACATTGACCTACTTTATACCGAAGGCTACGAGCGAATTAAAAAGTATATTTTTAATAACAAAAAATTGACAACTCCGATTATAAAACCGCTTTTGGGGGATAGTGCAGGGGTTTTTGGAGCAGCGTTGCTGTAGGGAGTTTCCTATGAATTCTTCTATTTTTGATTTATATTTACTGATAAAATTTTATTCAAAATGGGATATAGTAATTTTAAAAAAATAAAAACCGTAGTCAAGAAATTTAATCTTGATATGCAATTAGTTGCCCTGTTTGAGCAAGTTGAGATTGTTCAACCGAGTTCATGGTTGCTTGAAACGCTTGAAATTGCCGAAATGGCACCGCTTACCAACGAAAAATCAAAATCAGAACGAATTGTATCTCCTATCTTATTAGAAGTGGCAAGACAGTATCGTGATAAAATCTCTTTATTCTCTGGCGAGGATATTAATGTTAGTTCCGAAGATGATTTGTCAGGACCTTGTGATTTTTTCTTTTCTTTGCAAGTACCTAAATTATACATTGAAGCTCCTATTATTTCGCTGGCAGAAAGCAAAGATGAGGATATGGAATGGGGTATTGCTCAATGTGCCGCTCAAATGTATGGAGCAAGATGCTATAATGAAATGGAAGGAAAAACCATTCCAATTATTTATGGTTGTGCCACAGACGGCATAAAATGGCGTTTTATTAAGTTTGAAAATGGTATTTTTTACATTGATAAGAAAACAATCACTGAATTACCCATGATTTTGGGAACATGGCATCATATCCTAAAAACCTTCTGAAAACTACTTCCTAAACACAATCGCCTTCACAGGTTCAATGCGGGTAATAACGAAAGTAGGAATAATTAAAACCAAAATTACCAGTGAAATCGTAGCGAGATTTAATAACAAAATCACCCACCAATTTAGACTAATCGGAACGGTATTCATGTAGTAATTTGCAGCATCAAGTGGGACAATTTTGAGGTATTTTTGTAACAAACAAATCCCAATTCCCAAGATATTTCCATAAGCTAAGCCCTTGAAAATCATCTGAAAACCACTCCAAAGGAAGATTTTACGGATTTGCCAATCACTACTGCCCAAGGCTTTCAAAACGCCAATCATCGGGGTACGTTCCAACATCAACACCAAAAGAATCGAAATCATATTGAAACTGGCTACGAACAGAATCAGGGTCAAAAAAATCACCATATTCCTGTCCAACATCCCTAACCAATCGAATAAGCCCATGAAGGTATCAGTGATTTTTTCTAATTTCATATCGGGTTGCAATTTGTCTTGAATAACCTTAGAAGTGGCATTTAATTGTTCAAAATCTTTGACATAAATCTCATAACTCCCTACCGAATCCACTCCCCAAGCGTTGATACGTTGAATTAAGCCCATATCTCCGATAATTAACGTTTTGTCAAATTCTTCCAAACTGGTTTCATAAATTCCTTTTACATTCAATTTTCGTGGACGGTCAGGGGCATTCAAGAAATAAATAATGGGAGAATCACCCACTTTTAGTTCTAATTTGTTGGCGATGATTTTACTGATAAGAATATCTTTGGAATAAGTAGAATCCGTAAATTCAATCTGCTTTCCTTCGATAATATTAGGTTCAAACCGTTGAAAATCAAAGTCTTTTGATATGCCTTTCATCACTACGCCCAGAATATCTTGACGGGTTTTGAGGATGCCCGCTTTTTGGATAACGGTCTGAAAATGAGCTATTTCTGAAATATTTTTATAATTTTTGAATAAATCAGTTTGCTTCGTGATGGGATATTCTTCGTAAGATTCATTGGCGGAAAATTTGGCTACTTTGATATGCCCTGCGAGGCTAAAAAGTTTTTGATTAATGGCATTTTTGAACCCAAACAAAACCGCAAAAGCCAAAATCATCACCGCCAAACCAATAGCGATACTCCCTACGCCGATTTTGGTAACTGTTCCCGAAAAAGAAGAAGTTTTAGTATTTTGAATGCGTTGTGAAATGAAATAGGGAAAATTCATGCGGTATTTTGTAAATTTGATAAATATTATAATTCTCAATGAAGGAGAAGTGATTTTGATACAAATTACGATGATTTTGCTTTAAAATATATGGTTCATCTATGATTTATACTGGGACGCATAGTCGGGAATGAATGTATAACAGGTTTCCAACCTGTTCATGGAGTCCGATAAACAGGTTAGAAACCTGTTGTACTCTTAATCCCGACTATGCGTCCCAGTATCAATCGTGGTAGAATCAAATAAATTCATTCACAAATATTTAAAAATAAACCATGAATTTTAACACCATAAAAAACGTACTCTTTTTTGTGTGTTTTATCGTCCTTTCTGCCTGTGCATCCACCCAAACAGATGCTCCCAAAAGTCTAAGAACAGGAGCAGAACAAACAGATGTGTACATTTCAGATTTGAAAGGTAAGACCATTGCCTTAGTCGTGAATCATACCTCAACCATTGGTAAAACGCATTTAGCGGATTCCTTGATTTCGTTAGGAATAAAAATCAAGACCATCTTCGCTCCCGAACACGGTTTCAGAGGAACGGCAGATGCGGGTGAACACGTGGCTAATGGCATTGATAAAAAAACAGGATTACCGATTGTTTCTTTATATGGAAGCAACAAAAAGCCCTCTGCCGCTCAATTAGAAGGTATTGATGTCGTAATTTTTGATATTCAAGACGCTGGGGCGAGGTTTTATACCTACACCTCCACGATGCACTACGTCATGGAAGCCTGTGCGGAACAGTCGAAGAAATTATTGATTTTGGACAGACCAAATCCTAACGGGCATTACGTGGACGGTCAAGTTTTGAACAAGAAATTTGCTTCCTTTGTAGGGCTTAACCCTGTACCAGTGGTTCATGGATGCACCGTAGGAGAATTAGCTCAAATGATTAACGGTGAAGGTTGGTTATCAGGAAATAAAAAGTGTAATGTCCAGATAATCAAGTGTTTGAATTATAAACATTCAATGCCATACTCCCCTCCTATTGCACCGTCTCCTAATTTACCCAATCTTCAATCTATGCTTTTGTACCCTTCTATTTGTTTTTTTGAAGGTACGGACGTGAGCGTAGGGCGTGGAACGGATAAGCAATTTCAAGTGATTGGTTCGCCCAACCCGAAGAATGGAAATTTTAAATTTACGCCAGAAGATAAACCTGGGGCAAAGAATCCTCCTCAAAAAGGCAAACTTTGTTATGGACAGGATTTGTCAAAAATTGATGCTCGTTCTCAGACATTTACCTTGAAATATTTGATAGATTTTTACCGAAAATCGGATAATAAAGAGAAATTTTTTAGTAGTCCATCTTTCTTTGATAAATTGGCAGGAAGTGATACTTTGAGAAAACAAATCATCGCTGGAATGACAGAAACGCAGATTCGGGCTTCGTGGAAGGTTGATTTGGATAAATATAAAACCATTCGTGAGAAGTATTTAATGTATGAATTATGAGAAGATTATTGTTTAAAGACTGTACTCGGAAAGAATTGGAAAAACTCTTTTCTATCAAACAAGTCAATCAGTTAAATTCGCTTGATGAGTGGTTGGCTATGCCTTTTGAGATTGACGATATTCACAGAACAGTTCTGGGATGGTCGAAGGAACGTCTCATTTTCAATTTTTTAGATTGGAATGAGCAAGAATTAGCCCTGAACTTCATTGGACCTATTATTTCATTAGTTGATTACTCTGATAAAGAAGGTCGTTTTAATGAATTTAATGAACGAAACCTAAATGCCGTTATCAATGAAATTGAGCTTTTTGGCTATCCTGATGGCATTATTGCAAGTGGACGACGTGAACCTGAAATCCCTATTTTTTGCTTACACGAGTACAAGAGAGAATTAGATTCTTCGGGCGATCCAATCGGACAAGTGATGGGAGCAATGTTAGTTAGTCAATTTTTGAATAATAACAATCAACCCATTTATGGCTGTTGGATAGCGGGTTCAAACTGGTACTTCTTGGTTTTGGAAAAAAATAGCTATGCCATTTCAAGAGGTTTTAATGGAACGACGGATGATATTTTTGAAATTTATAAAATACTACAAGGTTTAAAAACACTAATTATTGAGCGAGTAACACAATAAAAAATTGAAATTCTTTATAAAAATATTCTTCATCGCCATCGTTCCACTATTAATAATTGATGGTACCAGAAGAGCCGATTTAGCCATAGACCCACGAGCAAAAAATGCGTATTTGGCAACAATAATAGACAAAATGCACTTGTTGGATTCTGTGTCCTCGCCTCGTTTGATACTGATGAGTGGGTCGAGTATGGCATTTGGGGTGGATAGTGAATTGATGTCAAAGGAATTGGAAATTCCCGTTGTCAATGCGGCGTTACACTTCAATTTGGGGAGTAATTTTATGATGAAACAACTTAAATCAAAAGTCAGAAAAGGAGATATTGTATTGATAACCTTAGAATACATCACCACTTCCGAAGGGCAATTTGAGGATAAATTGGGTGTTACCGATTATTATCCTTCCGCCAATCAATGGGTTCATTATCAATCACTTACGGAACAATTTGAGGCTTATACATCTCACCGACTTTCTGCCTGTCGCTTATTGATTGGTGAAATGTGGTCTGGTACACGGAGCAAGCCCAAAAGTATTGACGATACGACTTCGGTCTTTTTTAGAAATTGTTTCTCCAAAAATGGGGATATGCTCGGGCATTTGAATAACCCACAACCCGTTTTTGAAAATCCTGATTTGACAAATGATATAGATTTTACGAAACAGGTTAAGGATTTGAATGATTTTATAGATTATTCAAAAACAAAAGGCGTAACGGTTTATTTCACATTTCCGAGCTATGCCGAAAAAGGTTTTGAAAAAAATATACTGATTATCAAGGACTTAGAAACTCAATTAAGAGATAATCTTCATGCCCAAATCATCGGAAGCCCTGAGAGTTCGGTATTGGATAATGTCTTTTTTTATGATAACGTATATCACCCCAACGCACAAGGACGAAAGATTTTTACCTCACGTTTGATTCAATTATTGGAACAAGAAGGAATATAATTTTATCGTACCACAGACTTTGTCGGGGATGCCTAATCTGTTAAACCAAGTACAGACTGAAGTCTGTGGTACTCTATTTAACTCAAATTTCAATTGCTCAAATTTTTCATTAAAATAACCCTAATTTTTACCCTAATCTTGTCTTCAATTTTTGGGGTAATTTTAGTATTCAGTAACGAAATAAAAGAGAATTATTTTGCCGCCATCGTTGATAAACATCAGTACGCTCAATCTATCCCAAAGCCCAAAATAATCTTGGCGGGTGGCTCAAATTTAGCCTTTGGGATTGCCTCGGATTCCATAGAAAAAGCCCTCAATCGACCCGTAGTCAATTTAGGTTTATACGCAGGTTTTGGCTTAGATTTTGTCTTGAAAGAAACCCTAAGCGAAGTCAAAAAAGGGGATTTGGTGATTCTGAGTCCAGAATATTACCTCAAACACGACGGCGATGATTATTCAAAACAAATGGCGGCTTATGCTTATTCACCTGCGTATGCATATGTAGGTGAAACGGATTTTATGGATAAAATAAAAAAAAGAGCATCATTTTTTGTCAGATATACTCGTAACCTAATTTTCTATCCAAACCGCATAAAATCTCCCAAAATTGAGGACAAAATTTCGGATTATTTTAGAAAAGGCTTTTCTCAAAAAGGAGATTTATTAGCTCATTTAAACAATCCTCCTCTCCGTCCTTTGGGAGATTTGGAAGACCTCCAAAATCAAGATTATAGTTCAGAAATCGAATCTATTAATCAATTTATTCAAGCAGTAGAACAAAAAGGAGGGAAGGTGTTTTGGTATTATCCATCTTATTCTAAAACGGGTTTCAACAAAAATAAAATAGCGTTGACTTTTTACGAAAATCAGGTTCAAAATAAAGTTAAATGCCCCAAAATCAACAATTTACAAGACGATATTTATCCAGATGAATGTTTCTATGATACTCACTTTCATTTATTTGGCTCATGTAGAATTGACCGTACTCAGAAATTAATTAAGTTGTTAAGTCGATAATTTTTAAGTTGATAAAAGAAACATTCACAACTGTATCATCAACTTAAAACTTAGTAACCCAACAACTTAGTAACTTAAAATCATGCTTTTCAACTCCTTAGAATTTTTACTTTTTTTTCCCATCGTTACGATACTTTATTTCGTATTTCCTTACCGTTTTCGTTGGGCTTTGCTATTGGTAGCGAGTTGTTATTTCTACATGGTTTTCAAACCCATTTATATCCTTATTCTTGGCTTTACCATCGTAATAGACTATTATGCAGGGATTTACATAGAAAAGTCAGAGGGACAAAAGCGTAAATTTTACTTGACTTTGAGTTTGATTGCTAACATTGGCGTATTAGCAGTTTTCAAATATTATAACTTCTTGAATTTTAATTTGACTTGGCTTTTAGAAGGTTTTTCTTTAAAAAATCCAGTTTCTTTCCTGAGTATTGCCCTTCCAGTTGGGCTTTCCTTCCACACTTTTCAAGCAATGTCCTACACGATTGAAGTCTATCGTGGAAAGCAAAAAGCGGAGCATCATTTCGGGATTTATGCCTTGTATGTCATGTTCTATCCGCAATTAGTGGCAGGACCAATTGAACGCCCACAAAATGTGATACATCAATTTTATGAGAAGCATAACTTTGATTATCAGCGAGTTACGGATGGATTGAAACTGATGGTTTGGGGAATGTTCAAAAAAGTAGTCATTGCAGATAGGCTTTCGGTAATGGTAAATCACGTATATAATGACCCTTATCAACAAACGGGCGTACCCCTTTTGGTAGCAACAGTTTGTTTTTCTATTCAAATCTTCTGTGATTTTTCGGGCTATTCTGATATTGCTTTGGGTTCTGCCGAAGTGATGGGATTTAGATTAATGAAAAATTTTGATAGACCCTATTATGCCAAAACCATTTCCGAATTTTGGAAACGCTGGCATATCTCACTATCTACTTGGTTTAGAGATTATTTGTATATCACTTTGGGTGGAAATCGAGTCTCAAAATGGCGAAGAGAATATAACCTTTTCATCGTTTTTCTGGTCTCAGGAATTTGGCACGGAGCGAGTTGGAACTTTGTGATTTGGGGAGGAATTCACGGTTTTTATTTGGTTTTTGCCAATCAAACAGCCATTTTTAGAAATAAAATTGTGGAACTCATCGGACTTACAAAACTGCCGATTTTTTACAAATTTATCCAGATAATTACCATCTTCTGCTTAACCTCTTTTGCTTGGATTTTCTTTCGGGCGAGAGATTTTAAATCGGCTTGGCATATTGCTACTCATTTGTTTACAGGAATCGGAGAGCAGCTACAACTCATTGGTAATAAGGAGTTTATAGAAAAAAATATATTTTTAGGACAAGGTATCACTAACTTTGCAATGGTAGTTTTTGCCTTGATAGTAATGGAAATTGTGCATCTTCTCCAGCGTGGACAAAGCCTCCGAGAAGTCCTAAATCAGAAGCCTCTGATACTTCGCTGGGTATTGTATTATGGCGTAATTTTGGCGATACTTTTCTTAGGAATGTACGATGCCCCCGCACAGTTTATATATTTCCAGTTTTAAAAAATAAGGTTCTACTATAATTTATACGGGTTACTAACGTCGGCGAGGTTCAAAACCTCGCCGACGTTGATAGTCAGACAACTTTCCGTATAAATCATAGTAGAAC
>JAYUOX010000054.1:0-18844 GCA_043760595.1 Cytophagales bacterium | reverse complement strand
ATGGCAATTCGCTCATCCACGGATAGATATTTGTCTCTATTTTGCAAAATTCTTTGCTCCTCTTTCTCTTCGTCCGAAAGATACGCTTCCTTCACAGGCTCGTTGGCATAATCCGTAATTTCAGACACAAAACGCCCCTGACGATTCACAATTGGCACATCTTTTCCATTTTCATCTTTCACAAAAATAGATGGAATGCCATTTTGAGCCGCCACACGAAAGTCATCCGCCCCAAAAGTTGGCGAAGTATGCACCACGCCCGTACCGTCTTCTGTCGTAACAAAATCACCGATAATTACTCTGAAAGCCGCCGTTTCGGGTTGTACGTAAGGCATGAGTTGTTCGTACTCGATACCTTCTAAAAAGTTACCTTTGAACTCAGAAATTATTGTCCACGGAATGATTTTATCGCCATCATTATACGTGGTAAAATCGCCATCTTTTCCTTTTTCGTTGAAATATTTTCCGACTAAATCCCTCGCCAAAACCACATTCACAGGCTCGAAAGTATAAGGATTTCGGGTTTTTATTAAGACATAATCAATGTTTTTTCCAACTGTCAAAGCCGTATTAGCGGGCAATGTCCACGGGGTAGTTGTCCAAGCTAAAATATAGATATTACTACTGTTGGCGGTATCAAACAAAAAACCCGATTTACCCGTCAATTTCACTTTAAATTGAGCCGTTAAAGACGTATCTTTTACTTCACGATAACAACCTGGTTGGTTGATTTCGTGAGAAGAAAGTCCAGTACCAGCCGCAGGAGAATATGGCTGAATGGTATAGCCTTTGTAGAGCAATCCTTTTTTGTATAATTTCTGCAAAAGATGCCAAACTGACTCAATATAGTTGTTTTCGTAGGTAATGTAAGGGTCTTCTAAGTCCACCCAATAGCCCATTTTTTCCGTCAAATCATTCCACACATCCGTAAATTTCATGACAGTTTCACGGCATTTTTGGTTGTATTCTTCAATGGAAATGTACGATTCGGCGTTCCGATTGCCAATATCCTCTTTTGTGATTCCCAATTCTTTCTCTACCTGCAATTCTACGGGTAGTCCGTGCGTATCCCAACCGCCTTTGCGTTTGACTTGTTTGCCTTTGAGGGTTTGGTAACGACAGAAAATATCCTTTATTGCTCGTGCCATCACGTGGTGAATCCCAGGCATTCCGTTGGCAGAAGGCGGACCTTCGTAGAAAGTAAAAGTTGGATTTCCCTCACGGGTATCAATAGATTGTTGGAAGATGTTTTCATCTTGCCAAAATTTCAGGATTTCGTCAGCAACTTGACCGTAATCGAGGTTTTTATATTCTTTAAAATTCATAATTCATAACCAAGCCCCCCAACCCCCGAAGGGGGAGTAAAAGTAAAATAGCCCCTTTGAGGGTTAAGGGCTTTGCAAAATTACGATAAATGAAGGGATTAGGAAAGAGGAAAAGAAATTTATAAAGGCATTCCAACGTTTTATGTAGTAAAGGTGTCTTTATGCAAATGGAATCTAAAATATCTAAAATCATGAAAGCAATAAAGATTTTATTCTTAACCTTTTTGATTATAATCTCATGTAAATCAGTTGAACTCGACCCAACAAGTATTGTGGGTAAATGGAAGTTTACAGGGATTACAAAGTATAGAAATACAGGAGGAACTTTTGGCGACTGGAATATAGACAAAACTTATTCAGATGGGTCAATTTTTGAATATACTTCTGGTGGACGGTTTTTAAAAAATGGAAAATCAGGAGCAGAATGTTGTACTTTTGGGGATAAATATAGCCTTTCTGGAAACAAAATCTCTTTCACTGAATTTTCTCGTTCTGATTATTGTGCATCGGTTAGCTGTTACAATTGTAGTGATATAATTATTGAAAAAATTGATGCTGATAGTTTAATCCTCAGTGAATGTTATCGAAAAAATAAGTACGTAAGAGTGAAATGAAAGTAAAACCATGAAACTAACAACCCTAATAATCCCCCTCCTTTTGATAGCCTGTACTTCAAAAGAAGGCATCACCCCAACTAATTCCATAGTAGGCAAATGGGCACCTACATACCTCACACAATCCAAACAAGCCAATGGGACTTTTGGGGCTTGGGGGACTATTGCCACTTTTGCTCCCTTACCCGTGTATGAGTTCACAAACGATGGACGATTTTTGCGAGACGGGAAACCTGGTGGTGCGTGCTGTGCTTCTGGCAATAAGTATAGTGTTGCTGGAAGTAAGATTAAATTCGATGAACTTCCTGACGTTTGTCTAACCGCCCGATGTACTGTAAACGATTGGATAATTATCGAAATTAAAGGTGATACTTTGATTCTTGAAGAATATTATGCCAGAAATAAGTATGTAAGAAATAAATAGCAAAACTCAATTTTACATAACTATTTAAAGTATAAATTATAACAATAAAAGATTTTGATGATACTGTAAATTTGTTTCGATAATTTTGTTCTCAAACAAAAGCAATCTATGAATCGTCAGGAACAAATCAGTAAATTACAAGCCACTAATGAGTTTGATATATGTATAATTGGAGCGGGGGCAACGGGTGCAGGTATTGCTCTTGATGCGGCTTTGCGGGGCTTGAAAGTGGTATTAATTGATAAAAGTGATTTTGCGGGACAGACTTCTTCAAAATCCACCAAACTAATTCATGGGGGCGTAAGGTATTTAGAACAAGCCTTCAAAAAATTAGATTGGGAACAATACAAAATGGTTCGTAAATCCTTACGTGAGCGTGAAACGTTGCTCAAAAATGCTCCTCATTTATCCAGCCCATTGGCGTTGCTCACGCCCTGTTTCAACATTATTGAAGGTATTTATTATACCATCGGCATGAAAATGTACGAGTGGATTTCGGGTTCGGCAAGTATGCCCAAAAGTGCGTGGTTATCTAAAAAAGAAACCTTGAATCGTATTCCAGAATTAAAATCTAAACGGTTGAGTTCGGGCGTTTTATATTACGATGGACAGATGGATGATGCCCGTTATTGCTTGGCTTTGGTGCAAACTGCCGAAGCAAACGGAGTGGTAGTTTTGAACTATACAGAAGCCTTGAAATTTGAAAAAAACGAAGATAATGGAAGACTTAAATCATTGATTATCAAAGATTTATTTTCTGGAAATGAATTTATAATAAATTCAAAAGTCTTCGTTAATGCTACTGGTCCTTTTGCTGATAGCATCCGAAAAATGGCAAGTAATAAACTCAAACCCCGTATCAAAGTAAGCCGTGGTGCTCATGTGGTTTTGCCCCGTGATGTGATGAAAGGAGACACGGCAATCCTTGTTCCTAAAACGGACGATGGGCGAGTGATTTTTATGATTCCGTGGCAAGACCAAGTGCTTGTTGGTACAACCGACGAAGCCGATGAATTGTCAGAAAATCCAAAATTGGAAGATTACGAAAAGACCTATTTATTAGAATACGTGAATCGGTATTTTGAAAAAACGGTTACGTCCGACCAAATAAAAAGTGGATTTGCAGGATTGCGTCCGCTTTTACAGGCTCAGTTGCAGTCGGCAATGAACTCAGACACGAAATCATTAGTCCGTGACCATGAAGTTGAAATAGATAGACGTTCAAAATTAGTGAGCATCATGGGTGGAAAATGGACGACTTACCGCCTAATGGCAAAAGATACTCTGGACGAAATTTATAAGGAAGTTTTGAAGAAAGAAATCGTAAAATGTACCTCAGAAAATCAAATGCTTTACGGAGGAGAAAATTATCGTTTTGAAGACTGGAAGAATTTAGTGAATCAATACCAAATCTCAGAATGGACGGCTCAACATTTGATGAAAAAATATGGTTTAAAAGCACTGAATGTTTTGCAACTCACTGAAAATCAACAAGATTTGAAAGAATTATTATCTCCAAACCATCCATTTATCAAAGCAGAAGTGGTTTATGTAATCCAAGAAGAAATGGCGACTACGGTTGATGATGTTTTGGAAAGACGATTGGGATTAAAGTTAAGAGATGAGGTTGCTTCAAAAATTATTGAGCCTTATATTCAAGGGGTTTTGGGAAAAAATAAGGAGGTATTTTAATAAAATCACCTCTTATTTTCATACCATTGAGACGTAAATTTATACTTTAATCCTAATGACAAATTCACCCAACCGTCATTCATCGTATTACTGTATGAATGCTCCCCACCGATAATATTAGGATTCAATAAATTATAATTCGTTGTTCCGTCAAACTTATCATTGTAAACGTAATTATAACCCAAATCAACGCAAAAACCCACTCGTTTATTCCATTTCCAGTCTAATCTAAACCCTAAAGGAATAAGTAATTCTCGGGTATAATAAATTCCCTGCTCACCGACCCCTACCCCTGCTTGCTGAAAAAGTGCGGTATGGCGAGTTGTTCCATCAGAAGTTGTCCTTAAAAATACACCACTTTTCGCATCGAAAATCTTGGTATGAAACCAAATCCATCCAACCCCCAAATATCCTCTAAGGTCAATATCCGAAGATTGATAACTATCCGAAAAAAGGCGTGAAATATTCAAAACCGACTGTAACGATACCTGAAAAAACTCCGTTTTGAATTTTGAACGATATAAAATCTCATCCTTTCCTGTAAGTTCACCCCCTAAAAGAGACAAATTAAGATTGACTTTTTCAGATAATCCCTTCTCGACACTAAATCCATAAATAGGTTTTAGCGAACCAAAATCACCCAATTCACCCACGACAAATCCCATTCCAATTTTAGGTGTAACCGAAAACCCATCGACATAACTAAACTGTCGAAAACGCTGAGAAAAACATAAATACTGAGTGGAAACCAACAAGGAAACAACAATCAATCGAAAGAGAATCATTTTTAAGTAGTGATTAGTAAATAGTGGTTGGTGATTAGTACTTCAAAGTACCGATTATCAATTACTTGCACAAAAGAAAAACGCTGTTTAAATCGTATGGGTTACTTAATTAGATATTTATGTCTTTATTTCCGCTTATAAAAATACAATTTAGGAGATGTCGAAGTATTGCCTTGCTCACTAAGCGTGTAATACCCAGAACCATCCTGAGCAAAGCAAAGTCCTTCGCCTTGGGGTTCGGCGGTGTAAGGTTGTATCTTGGGGGTACGTTTCAAAGCCTCTGGAATTGTCTCATTGGCACCACGTCGCCAATGAAAAATTTGTAGGTAATTTTTTAGGATAATCTCCTGATTATCAACCGATACGTTGCCATCAACGATGTACAATGGACTCCCAGCACCCGCAGAAAAGGTCAATTCTTGTACAAATTCAGCCGTGTTGGTTTGGGTAAAAGATTGGGGATAAGGCAAACGGTAAAGCCGTTTGGAAGATTCTCTTTTTGAGATAATAAAAATATCTTTTGTATTTTGGTCAATCAAAAATGCTTCTGAATCTCTTGCTCCGTCAGGATATTTATAGGTAATTTTTTGGACGTTTTTTAGGGTATTTGTCTGAGGCGTTGCGGCTGCAACTTCGGGTTCTGGAACTCGATAAATAGCACAGGTTGGAAACTCGGCATTATTATCACCAATTTCACCTACGTAAATAAACGAACCCTCGGGGAATGTTGCCATTGAAATTGCCTCCCAATCACGGTTGATAGTTCCTTCTAAATAAAATTCACGAGTACCTTTTCCATTGGCATCCATCGAAAAAATACGGTTTTTATCGCCGCTATCATTGTGCGTCCAAAGCAAGCCTTTGTTTCGATAGCTCGCTACGATTCCTGATGATTCGTCAATTTCCTTGTTTTCGATTGTGCCTAAATCTTTGACATCTTCAAAATTATCTGACGGAGTTATCATTGAACTACATGATGCACATAAAATTATTAAGAGGTATTTTTTCATAGTTATTTTTATGAAAGGTCCCGACTCACATCATCAATTTCAATAATCGGAGTTACTTTCACTTTTTTGATTCTTCGGGTATCGACGGAGGCTATTCTGAATCTAAACTTTTCGTGTTCAACTTCCTCGCCCGCATGAGGCAGACGAGTAAATAATTCGATGATTAGTCCCCCCAGCGACTCACTTTCTCCTCGGGCTTTATCAAAATAATCGTTCTCTACATCTAACGCACGGCACACATCGTTTAGTGCAACTTTGCCCTCAAATTCATAAGAACCATCAGGAAATTTAACATAACCCAAATCTTCAACATCTGATTCATCGTGAATATCTCCCACGATTTCTTCGATGATGTCTTCCATCGTAACGATGCCTTCGGTTTCACCGTATTCATTCACGACGATTGCCATGTGAACTCTTTTTTCCTGAAAATCATACAACAAATCGTCAATTTTCTTACTCTCAGGGATAAAAAATGCGGGTCTGATTACTTCCTGCCATTTAAAATTTTCGTCTTTATCAATGTGTGGCAAAAGGTCTTTTAAGTACAACACACCATCAATTTTATCAATGGTTTCCTTAAAAACGGGTACTCGTGAATACCCCGATTTATTGATTTTGTCCATCAATTCGTGGAAATCAAAAGTAAAATCAAAAGCGGTAATATCTCTCCGAGAACGCATCACACTTTTGGCAGAAATACTCCCAAAATTGACAATTCCTTTCAAAATATCCTTTTCTTGCTCAGTTGTATCTTTGCCCGTTGTGATTTCCAAGGCATGATTCAATTCATCGGCGGTGATGGAATATCCTTTACGTTCGACACGCTTTTCGATAATATTACTGATTCCCAACAACAAAGACGAAAGTGGACTAAAAATGGTTGTTGCAACGCTGATTAACGAAGCTGTTATTTTGGCAAACCGTAGGTTATTCTGTTGAGCCCACACTTTCGGGATTAATTCTCCGAAGAACGTAATGATAAAAGTTACGCCAACCAATAAAATTAAAGTGGCAATCAATCCTTCTTTTTCCTTTTCGCCCACAATTTGCTCAGTCATGTACGTTGCAATAGTGATGAACGTAATATTGACCAAGTTAATAAAAATCAGGAGGGTAGCTAATAAAAGTTGGGGTTTATCTAAGAGTTTTGCAATCGTCCGTTCGCTACCACTCTCGCTTTCACGACAGGCAGCACGTTCTTCGGCAGAAAGGGAAAAAAAGGCAACTTCCGAACCTGCCAAAAGGGCAGAAAGTAGCAATAAACCTACCAGAACCAACGCATTGATTCCATAGACACTATATGAAGAGGTGCTTTCAACCTGTGCCAAAAGCACCAAAATCGGGTGGGCTTCGTCGGATAATTGTGTTTCCAAGGGAGTTTTAGTTATTAGTTATTAGTTATTAGTGATTGGTGATTAGTGAAAATAGGTAATAAAACCTTTTTTCACTAATCACCAATTACTAATCACCAATCACTAAAATTTAAAATGGTAAATCATCGCCACCTTCACCGCCAGCGTTTGTATCAAACTCAGGGGCAGGGGCAGCTACTTGTGCAGGGGCAGGACGTGGAGCTTGTGCCTGTGGGGCAGGTGCTGAACCGCCTTCTTGGTTGTCGTCTCTTTTTCCACCAATTAATGTAATTGTAGTCCCTTTAATCTTAACTGCTTTTCTTACAATTCCATCTTTGTCTGTATATTCTTCGGTTCTGATTTTACCTTCTACGTACAATTGCTCCCCTTTCCGAACGTATTGTTCGGCAATATTTGCCAAATTATCCCAAAGTTCAATTCTGTGCCATTCGGTTTGTTCTACTCTTACGCCTTCTTTATTGGTGTATGCCTCAGAAGTAGCAATGCCAAATGAAGCTACTTTTGAGCCACTTGGTAATGAACGAATCTCTGGATCTTGCCCGATTCTTCCTAATAAAATTACTTTGTTTACGCCAGCCATTTTGTGGTTTTAGTTTAAATTAATTATGAATTTAGTGAAAAAATAAAGGATTCCAAAAAGTTATTCACCAAAGTCGATTTTGGTAAATCATCTACCTCATCAATTGAGTACCATTGCAAATCCGAGGGCAAATCTACTACAAAATTATTATTAAGTTCAACACGCCAAAACCGAGTTTGTATCTTTTGGTGGGTCAAAACGTGCGTATAAATCTCTGATTTATAATTAATTGTAGAATTTTCCAAAATATTTTTTAAAAAATCATCTTCCACCTCAATTTCCTCTAATAATTCTACGTTTTCAGTAGATTCCTTCAGATAAAAATCATACATCCCCGACCAAACGTCCTTGTGTGTACGCTCGTGCATGACAAATTTACGATTTTGTTCAATCACAAAGTAATTAAAAAACCGTTCTCTAACTTTTATTTTCTTAGATTTCACAGGTAACATTCCTACCCGCCCAGTTGCATTTGCCACACACTCCATCGCCAATGTACAGAACATACAATTGGGTATTCCAGGCGTACATTGCGTTGCCCCAAACTCCATAATTGCTTGATTGTGCGTATCTGACCCTGTTTCTGGCAAAACGGATTCGGCAATTTTTGTAAAGATTTTCTTTGCATCGTTACTCGCAATGTCAGTCTCTTCTCCAAAAACTCTGGATAGCACTCGATAGACGTTTCCGTCCAAAACCGCTACTTTTTCACCAAAAGCAAAGGACGCAATTGCCGCTGCGGTGTATGTGCCTATTCCTTTGAGTTTTAGGAGTTCAGAATAATTATCAGGGAAATCGCCTCCGTAATTTTCCACAACTATTTTTGCCGTAGTATGCAGATTTCTGGCTCGTGAATAATAGCCTAAGCCTTGCCAAAGCCTCAAAACGTCCTTTTCATCAGCAGATGCCAAGTCTTGAACTGTTGGGAAAGTTTCGATAAATTTAAAATAATAAGGCATTCCCTGCACCACACGGGTCTGTTGCAGAATCACCTCCGAAAGCCAAATAAAGTACGGATTATTGATATTTCGCCAAGGTAAATCACGTTTGTGGACGTTGTACCAAGCGGTTATTTTTTGAGAGAAAAAATGGGTTTGCATGAAGGATTTTGATAAAAACTACCTCTAAATTACAATCTTCTTGCTTAATTTCTTTCAGAATAAAAAACTTTAATTAGACCACTGATGACACTGATTAGACGGATAAAACTATAAAAAAATCCGTGAAAATCCGTCTAATCCGTGTCATCAGTGGTCTAAATTTCAAGTTTGATTGTTGGAAAATAAAATTTTTATCCTCCCAAAACCTCATATTCCTCTAAATCAACCTTTAAAGTTTGCTTTCTAAATTCAGTATTTAACCTTGGATAAATCGTAGTATTTTTCCCTTCTGAATTCATGTAATAACTCCCACAACCCGATGCCCAAGCGGTATTTTTGAACATCAATTGCAATTTTTCATTGTATTCTTTTTGAATTTCTGGCTTGATATTGAGGTATGTTTTGGATGATTTTTTCAGTAATTTTTCGTAAAAATCTATGATATAAGTTATTTGAGATTCCATAATATCAACAACGGTATTATGTCCCAAACCCGTATTTGGACCCAAGACAAACATCAAATTTGGAAAGCCATTTATTGTGGTCCCCTTATACGCTTCAAAGCCTTCTGTTGTCCATTTTTGAAATAGATTTTCTCCTCCTAATCCTTGAATAGTATAATTTTTAATGAATTGTTCTGGGTATTCAGCTACGTGAAAACCTGTTCCCAAAATAATGACATCAACTTCCTTTTCTGAACTACTACTTGTTACAATTCCACGTTCTGTGATTTTGTTAATTTTATCTGTAATTACTGTTGTTTGAGGTTTTTGTAAGGCAGGATAATAATTATCAGAAACCATAATTCGTTTGCAACCAATTCGATAATTTGGGGTTAATTTCTTTCGTAAATCTGGGTCTTTCACTTGACTTTTCAAATGTTGCTCCGCTTGGAATTGTGCAATTTTCTTGACAACATTATTTCCCATAAAACTCAATCCAATAAATTCATTTAATTGATATAAAAACCCCCGATATGCCTTTCTGATGAGTGGTAATTTTGAAAATAATGACTTGGCAAATCCTGAGAATTCACTATCAGGTTTTGGGATTACCCACGGAGCATTTCGCTGAAAAAGGTACAATTTACTGACCCTATCCACAATCTCTGGTACAAATTGAATGGCACTCGCTCCCGTGCCTATGACTGCTACCCGCTTACCCGTTAAATCGTAGTTATGATTCCAATTGGAGGAATGAAAAACTTTGCCTTTAAAATCTTTAAGTCCTTCAAAATCAGGAATTTGTGGACGGTTCAGAGGTCCTAAACCCGCCACAACCATTCGGGCAGTCGTCTGTTTTCCTGATGAATCTGTAATAGTATAAAAACCTTCGGATTCATCAAAAATTACCTTAAAAATTTCAGTATTTAATTGAAGATGTGGTTCAAGATTATTTTCAAGAACACAGTTTTTCAAATATTCCAAAATTTCGGGTTGTTTCGAGAATTTGCGAGTCCAATTTGGATTGGGTTCAAAGGAAAATGAGTATAAATGTGAGGCAACATCGCAACCACAACCTGGGTAGGTATTATCCCGCCAAGTACCACCGACTTGGTTTCCTCTTTCAAAAATAGCAAAAGAATTATAGCCCGCTTTTTTCAAGCGAATTGCCATTCCCAAACCCGCAAAACCCGCCCCGATGATGGCGATGTCATAGTCTAAATGTTGCATAAATTAAGAAGCTGTCGGCAATCAGCAATTGGCAATCAGCTTTATTATCAGATATACACTAAAAGATGAAATTAGTTTTTTTGGCAGAATCATTAATCCAAAATAACTAATCCCAGAACCGTACAACTAAACAGTATTTTTTTTATAAATTTAAGTATAATTTCGAGATAAAAATCTCTTGATTAAAAGTATAAATTTCTAAAATTGAGTAAATACTTGAAATTTAAGCCAATAGCTAACAGTCAAAAGCCGAAAGCCATCACCCCCTAAAACTAATGTTTAAAAAACTATTATTCCTTCTCGTTCCCATCACAGGATTTGCCCAAACCCAAATTTCACTAAGCGATTTGAGTTCTTTCAAAAACCCCAGTATCAACTGGACAATTGAAGGCGGCGTAACTGGTAATTATGACGGGAAAACCCTCACACCTACGTCAGGCAAGGGCATTATGTTATGTACTTTACGTAACCCAAGACTGACCCGAACGGACGATTTATATTCGGTTATGGAACACGGAGATATCAAAATATCATTAGACTTTATGATTCCAACTGGTTCAAATTCAGGGCTTTATCTTCAAAGTCGCTACGAAGTTCAATTGATGGATTCATGGTTGAAGAAGAATCCAAACGGTAGTGATTGTGGGGCAATTTATCAACGATGGGACGAATCTCGTGGTAAAGGAAACGAAGGATACGAAGGTCATCCACCCCGTCAAAATGCCTGTAAAGCCCCTGGACTTTGGAATCATTTGGAAGTCGATTTCAAAGCTCCAACATTTGATGCTTCGGGTAAAAAATTGACCAATGCACGCTTTAATAAAGTGGTGATGAACGGTGTTCTGATTCATGAGAATATTGAATTATTGGGCGTTACTCGTGGTTCAGTCTTGCAGGAAGTGGCAAAAGCCCCTTTCAGAATTCAAGGCGATCATGGGCAGGTGGCATTTAAGAATATCGTTTATGAAGTTTTTGAGCCTTCAAACGTAACTTTCAGTTCTGCCACTTATGAATATTATGAAGGACTGACCAATGGTGTTCCTAATAAAAGTACACCAACTGCTATGGGTAAAATTGCCCAACCTACGGCTAAATTAGCAAGTGTTCAGAAAGATTTTCTCTTAAAATTTCAAGGAAAAATAATTATTCCAGAGGCAGGGAATTATACTTTTTCGAGTCAATGGAATGGTATTGGGACTTTGTTAATTGATAAAGATACTACGTTGCAAGGTTGGCGATTGCAACATGAAGAACTCAAAACTGTCAAACAATTATCATCTGGGGAACATTCTTACACCATCATTTACATAAAGGATTTTTCATGGCGTAAAAATGGTTTGGCAGTATTTATTCAAAAGCAACTATCTGAAAAACAGGCAATTACCGAAAGGACATCCTTGCCAGACCCTGAGCCAACGCCCTTGGTTGAAGTTAAAGCCAATGACCAACCCGTATTGCAACGCTCTTTTTTGATGTACGGAAACAAGAAAATCACCCACGCCATGAGCGTAGGAATGCCCAGCGGTTTGAGTTTTTCGTATGACCTAAATCAAGGAGGATTTTTGCATTTATGGAGAGGGAAATTCTTGGATGCAACCCAAATGTGGCATGACCGTGGCGAACCTCAAACGGGCGAACCAATGGGAACGGTGATTACATTAAACGACAAATTCCCGTTGGCCTATTTAGCCTCCGCTGAAACATCCTTCCCTGATTCTTTAACGAAAAATGACTTGAAATATAAAGGCTATAAAATCGAAAAAACAGGGAATCCCAATTTTATATACGAGTATAAAGGCTTGAAAGTCAATGATATAAGCACACCATTAGACCAATTTGAAGGAGTAAGTCGTAACCTCAAATTTGAAGGCGAAGCGGGTCAATTATACGCTTTGATGGCAGAAGGTTCGGATATTGTAGAAGTCGGCACAAACCGCTATTCAGTTGATAATCAGAACTATTATGTACAAGTTTTTCCAACTGAAACCAACAAACCCGTCGTTCGGAATAACAATGGCAAAAAGCAATTAGTTATGCCTTTGAACGGATTGAAGGAGGTTTCTTATCATGTTATTTTTTAATTATTTATGTTAGGCAAAATAAAGATTTGAGAATTTCAAGGAGTTGGCATGGCACGGTTTGCGGGGGATTGCGTGAAGACCGTGTCATGCCTAAGTCAAGGAGAGATATACCATTGCCCAGACGTGGCACAGTCCTCTCTCAATCCCCCGCAAACCGTGCCACATCTCAATAAATCTCTTACATTTTGTTCTGGAAATAAATACGAAAATTTATCAAATACTGAATTCAGACTTACAAAAAAATGAAAAATTATAACTATTTACTTATCATCTTCATCGGTTTACTAACTCAGCAAACCTTTGCTCAAACAAAACCTCGTCCGTTGACGGAGGAAGATTTTTATGAGATTAAAACGTTACCCATTCCTGACAATATCAAGCTGGAAATTGGTGGTGTTGCTCCCATGCCCGATGGTCGTGTGGGCGTGTGTACCCGCAGAGGCGAAGTTTGGGTAATTGAAAATCCTTACCAACTCAATGGCACTTCGCCAAGCTATACCCTTTTTGCCAGTGGTTTGCACGAAGCCTTGGGTTTGGCGTATCGAGAAGGTGCTTTCTATTGCACCCAAAGAGGTGAATTAACTAAATTAATTGACACGGATGCCGATGGAAAAGCGGACGTTTATGAGTCAGTTGCCAATTGGGATTTATCAGGAAACTACCATGAATACTCGTATGGACCTGTTTTTGACAAAGCGGGCGATATGTATTTAACTTTTAATGTGGCTTGGGTGGGTTATGGTGAAGGTAAATTAGCAAAATGGAGAGGCTGGTTAGTCAAAATCACAAAAGATGGAACGCTCGAACCTATTGCTACGGGTTTACGCTCACCCGCAGGATTCACGGTCAATTCAAATGGCGATGTTTTGTACGGTGAAAATCAGGGCGATTGGGTAGGTTCTGGACGAATTACGCACTTAGAAAAAGGTGATTTTGCAGGAAATGCGGGCGGACTTTGGTGGACAAAAGAGCCTGAATCTCCTTTGAAATTTACAACGGTAAAAGACATCCCTGACACGGGCGAACCCATGTTTGAAGCCGCCAAAAAGATGAAATCATTGAAATTACCAGCCGTTTGGTTTCCTCATGCTTTGATGGGAATATCTACGGCAGATATGATTGAGGACGAAACGGGCGGTAAATTCGGACCATTTCAAGGGCAGTATTTTGTCTATGACCAAGGGCAATCGAAGGCAATGCGAATGACTTTGGAGAAAGTAAACGGCAAATATCAAGGAGCTTGTTATCCTTTCCGTGAGGGTTTTCAATCGGGAACTTTGCGGGCAAGATGGGGCAATGATGGGTCAATGTTCGTGGGACAAACTTCAAGAGGTTGGGGTTCAACGGGTAAGGATTTATTTGGGCTTCAACGTTTGATTTGGAATGGAAATATGCCTTTCGAGATAAAAACTGTTTCGGCTCGTCCAGATGGTTTTGAGATTGAATTTACCATGCCTATTAATCGCCAAAGTGCTGAGAATTTGAGTAATTACGAATTGAAAAGTTTTACTTACAAATATCAACACGAATACGGAAGCCCAATTATTAATCAACAAGATACACCTTTGCGGGGCGTAATCGTGTCGGAAGACCGTCTGAAAGTACGTTTGGTAATGGATAATATTCGTCAGGGATATATTCATCAAGTAATGGCTTCGGGCATTGTGAATGATGAAGGACAACCACTTCTGCACGATGTGAGTTATTATACCTTGAACGAAATTCCAACGGGAGATTTAGTAAAAGTGCCTTTGAGAGTGAATCAGCCTATGTCTGCACCTATAAAAGAAGTGAAAAATGCTACGAAAAAAGAAAAAATTGGAGCGAGTAAAGAGATCATTGTAAACAGTAAAGAAGTCGCTATTTTACTAAAAAAACACGCTTGTCTGGCGTGTCATAATGAAGCAAGTAAAGTGATTGGACCTTCATATACCGACATTGCCAAACGTAATTATACCAACGAACAAATTTTGGCATTGGTCTATGAACCCAAACCCGAAAATTGGCCCGAGTATGCAACGGCAATGGCTCCAATGTCGCACGTTCCGAAGGCTGATGTGTTGAAAATTGCGGCTTGGATTAATTCATTAGGAAATAAAAAAGCGAAAGTGGATTTGAATAAGATTGAGAATCGGGATTAAATTAAAAGTCCTCTCAGAATACCTGAGAGGACTTTTTTTATGACTGATCAGTTTTTACTTTTCTAACAAATTCTATATCAACACCCACTAAATCAGCAATCTTTTCTTCTGAGAAATCAGTTTGTGTTAATAATGATATTGTGAAAGCAAATTTATTTTCGTAATCTGTGATCTCTCTGCCTTGTTCGAGTCCTTGTTCGAGTCCTTGTTCGAGTCCTACTTGACGACCTTCTTGCAAGCCTTCTTTTCTTGCCATTCGCCTTTCTCTATCTAATACAAATTCTTCGAGTCCCATAGTCGTTGGATTATTTGTTATGATTTCAACTTCTTTTTCAAATTAATCAATTAATTCTGTATTTTCAAAACGAACATACAACTTTAAGAATTGTGATAAATTTCTGATTTTTTCCTTCGCAAAATTCTTTTTTAAAAGCTCTTTAACTAACTCTATTTTCAATTCAAATAGTTTTTCTTCTGGAATGGTTCCCTTCTTTAAGGCAGTTTGCACCACTCGAACCACAATAGCAAATGGATTATTACTTGCTTTTAATTCCTTCAAATTCGCTGTCAAAACCTTGTAAACGTTATATTTGAACTGGAAAGAAGTACCCATAAAATCATATTGAAGACCATCAGGACAGAAACGCTTATTACTATCCGTCAGAATTGCCAAGGCAGAAATAGGTTTATCATATTTATCCCAAATTCGATAATGATAAGTGTACATCCTCTTAGCAAAGTTTTTATCTCTTGAACCTTGCACCTCAATATGTATCAAAATCCATTCGTCTTTACCGTCTTTGGTATAGACTTTAACCAATTTATCTACATACTTTGGACTAAAATCGTCCGCATCGGCGGTCCGACTGTGCTTGTGGGAAAAGTTGCTCAAGTTCTTTATCCAAAAATACAAATTTTTTGCTAAAATCGAAGGAATCAATGTAATCTGGAAAATAGAATTTTAAAAAATCATCGAAAAGGTCTTCCAGAATACCTTTCCAAAGAGAATCATCTCGTTTCATAAATAGTGGGTAATTTTTAAAATGAAACGAAGGATTAATGAATAGGAAACTCATTAATCCTTCGTTCAGAAAGTAAACTACTACACATCAAAACCTGCCAATTCTTTAAATTCCGCAACACGGGCAGTTAATTCATCTTCCTGCAAATTCACCAAACGCTCCGTCCCAAATTTTTCTACACAGAAAGAAGCCATCGCTGAACCATAGACGATGGCACGTTTCATATTCTCGAAAGAAACATCGTCCGTTTTTGCTAAATAACCAATAAATCCACCAACGAAGGTATCTCCTGCACCTGTTGGGTCAAAAACATCTTCCAATGGCAAAGCTGGACAGAAGAACATTTTATCTCCTTGAAAAAGCAACGCACCGTGTTCTCCTTTCTTGATAATCAGTGTTTTAGGTCCCATTGCCATGATGGTTTTCGAGGCAGTTCTCAACGAATAATCACCCGATAATTGGCGAGCTTCTTCGTCATTAATACACAAAACGTCAATCATTTTCAAAACCGCCTTCAAATCGTCCATCGCAATATCCATCCAGAAATTCATAGTGTCCATTACTACTAATTTCGGGCGATTTGTCAGGCGGTCAATTACCGTTTTTTGAACCGCTGGCGTAAGGTTTCCCAACATCAAATACTGACAATCTTGGTATTCAGCGGGAACGACTGGGTCGAAAGTTCCTAATACGTTTAATTCTGTGATTAGCGTATCACGAGAATTCATGTTATTATGATAACGACCCGACCAAAAGAAAGATTTTTCACCTTTTTTGATTTGTAAACCTGTCGTATCAACGCCTTTATTTTGGAGAAGTTGGATATATTCTTGGGGAAAATCCTCGCCCACAACCGCTACTAAATTGATGGGAGTTTTGAAGTAAGATGCTGATAATGAGATAAATGTACCTGCACCACCAATGATTTTGTCTGTTTTTCCTCTGGGAGTTTCGATGGCATCAAAAGCCACAGAACCAATTGCTAATAAACTCATGGATTAAATTTGAAGTTTGAAAATTAAATATTTTGCAAAGGTACGGAAATAAGATTATTTATATTTGCAAAAAAACAATAATCCCATGCACAGAAAAGCAACAGAAAACGACCTCCAATTCATCCATGATTTATATATGCACCCACAAGTGAATCCATATCTACTTTACGAAATGATGGATATCGAAGAATTCAAATCTATATTTGATAAACTTTTAGAGCATGAAATCAAGTATATTTTTATGGATGAGGACAACACGCCCATCGGAATGTTCAAATTATATCCATTAACGTATCGTGCTTCTCACATTGCTTATTTGGGCGGATTAGCCATTCATCCAGATTATGCAGGGAAAGGTTTTGGATTAAAAATGATGCAAGAAATCATTGATTTAGCTAATCAAGAAGGCTATAAAAGAATAGAATTAAGTGTGGCAACTGAAAACTTGGGGGCTATAAAACTGTATAAAAAAGTAGGCTTTGAAGAGGAGGGAATAATGAGAAAATATACATATTTGAAGCGTGAAGGGCGATTTTTGGATGAATTGCTGATGAGTTATATCAAAACAGAGTAAAGGAAAAAAGGAGAAATGGAGAAGGGATTTTCACCTTCCTACATTCCTCCTTTTCCCCCTTTCCTCCTAAAAGACCTACTCAATCATATCCGCTTCTTCCAAGATATAATTCATCTCATAAATATCATCGGCATTGAGTTTTAATTTGCCTTTAAAAGTGTGCATATCGTCCGTTTTATATTTTCTGACTTCACTTTTCAAAGGCTTCAACGACATCACAGACTCTGGACCTGCTCCGCCACAAAAGAAACATTGGCTGTACGGAAACGCTGAAAGTACGTACATATTCGTAGCCACATCCACGGGAATAACATAGCCCCTGATGATAACTTCCTTGTTTTCTAATTTCTTTAGAGGTGCTCCAAAAGTTGGGTAAAGCATAAAAATGGATTCTTGCGGGTACCATTTTTTCTTAAAAGAAACATCCTTCAACATATCCCAAGTGAGCTTTTCAGCGGGTGCATTTTTTGCTGAAATAAAGGTCGAAATTATCAAACCTAATATTAATAATGTCTTGATTTTCATGGCTGTATTCGTTGTTCGATTTTTGTTGTTGGATGTTTGTTTTTGATGAGCGATTTTCGAAGTCCGTCTTTAACGAACATCAAAAATCGAAAACCGAACCGAGCGACGGTCGCATCGAAATTACTCATCCGCTAATGTTTTTGAAATGTTGATGTTATAAATACCCAATGACGGTATCGCTGCCGCTAATAAACCGATAAATAATGCTCCTAAGAACAAATAAAATTCTTCGGTAAGCAAAGATAAAACGTTGAAGTCGTAATGAAAATTTTGTTCCACATTTTCTGACATAATCCAAAGTCCGACTCTACTCAAAAATATGCCAATTACGAAGCCTATTACGCTGATTATCAGTCCCTCTAATAACAATAATAAAAATAATTTTGTTCGACTTGCCCCCATCGAAAGCATCAACGCCATTTCGTATTTTCGTTCTTTCAAGGAATTATATAAAGATACAAAAACGCTCAATCCCGAAACGATGATTATCACTAATGCAATCCACTTTAAAGCATCCACACCCACGCCCAAGAGAGCAAATAATCGGTTAATTTCAATGGCGGGTGTGGCAGTTTGCAAAGTAGAATTTTGATTAATACTTCTCGCCATCATCATGCCCATCGCTGGATTTCGGAATTTTACTAATAAGGATGTTATTTCTTGTGATGGGCGAATGCTATTCGCCCTTACATCATGCTCGTCATGCTGGCGAATGTTATTCGCTCCTACGTTTTCATTATCTTCTTCCAATAATTTCAAAGCATTTGCCCCCTTTCCAACTTCTTCTTCGTGATGTCCGTCATGAACTGCCCAAATACTCTCCAAAGGCGTAATCAGTAACGCATCAAGCACAGAATTAGTGGTTTTCAAGACTCCAACAACCTTAAATTGCTTTTCTTTATGAGCTTCTCCTTCACCATCAAAACC
>JAYUOX010000053.1:0-6202 GCA_043760595.1 Cytophagales bacterium | reverse complement strand
GAATTTATTCCGATTAATGGAGTTGTCTTACCGATTCAAACTATTTATTTGGATGCCATCGAAGGCGGACGGGTTGAGGAACTTTATGTGGAAGATGGTGCGATGATGAGGAAAGGTCAGCCGATTATGAAAATGGCAAATACGGATTTGGAATTGTCTTTGGCTAATCAAGAAACTTCGGTCTTTGGACTACAAACGCAAATGCAATATACCCGCAATTTGGCGGCTCAGGCAACAATTCAATACCAAAATTCACAGGCAGATATTGATAATGGCGTAGCTGAGGCAGAACGTCTTTTCAAGTTAAACGAAAGACTGTACCGTGAAAAAGTAATTTCTGAACAAGATTATAAGATTTCGTTGAATGCTTATAATTATCAAAATCGTAGAAGAAAACTGGTTTCTCGGACCTTGGAGCAAGATTCTGTAACGACCAATCAGCAAATAAATCAGATGCGGGAAACTATTAAACGAAATCAAACAACCTTGGCTTTGATGCGTAAAAAAGCGGAAGATTTAATCGTGAAAGCTCCCGTTGATGGTCAATTAACTTCGAGAAATGCGGAGGTTGGAGAGTTGAAAACTCGTGGACAAAGATTGGGTCAGATTGATGTATTGAGCGGTTTTAAGGTTCGGGCAGATATTGATGAACATTATATTTCAAGGGTTTTCATCGGTTTGACGGGTGAGTTTACCATTTCAGATAAGACGTATAAATTGAAAGTAAAAAAGGTTTATTCACAGGTTACGAACGGACGTTTTCAAGTGGATATGGAGTTCGTGGGTACGCCGCCAAGCAATGTACGTAGAGGGCAAACATTGCAAGTACGTCTTTCATTAAGTGATGATACACAGGCGATTTTGTTATCAAAAGGTGGTTTTTATCAACAAACGGGTGGAAATTGGATTTTTAAAGTAAACGAAAACGGCACGAAGGCATACAAAGTTGATATTCAATTAGGTCGCCAAAATCCTGAATTTTATGAGGTAATGGGTGGTCTGAAAGTGGGTGATAAAGTGGTGACGAGTAGTTATGAGAATTATGGGGATATGCAGGAACTTGTTATTAAAGCACCTAAGTAAGTATTAACCGCAAGGACGGGAGGACGCAAGATTAAATTCACATTGCTTCGTTGCGTCGTTACGGTAATGAAAATAATTTTATCATCATCCCGTCTTTGCGGTAGGAAAACTTTTTAGCGTCTTCCCGTCCTTGCGGTAAAATCATTAAAACCAAAAATACAATGTTAAAAATAACCGATTTAGAAAAAATCTATCGCACCGAAGACATCGAAACGATAGCACTCAACAAAATTTCAGTTGAAGTAAAAGATGGTGAATTTGTTGCCATCATGGGACCTTCGGGTTGTGGAAAATCCACGCTTTTGAACATCGTTGGACTTTTGGATGATGCCGATACGGGCAGTTTCAAATTCAACGCTGAGGAAGTGATTTCTTATAACGAAAGAAAGCGTGCCGACCTCCGCAAACGCAACATCGGATTTGTGTTTCAGTCCTTCAATTTGATTGACGAACTCACTGTATATGAGAACGTTGAATTGCCATTATTGTATTTGGGAATTGATGCTGATGAGCGTAAAAAGCGTGTAGAAGCGGTTTTGGAAAAAGTACAAATCATGCACCGCAGAAACCATTTTCCACAACAATTATCGGGTGGACAGCAACAGCGTTGTGCCGTAGCTCGTGCGGTGGTAAACAATCCAAAATTGATTCTTGCCGATGAGCCAACGGGTAATTTGGACTCAAAAAATGGTAATGAAGTAATGGAATTATTAACTGATTTGAACAGCAATGGAACAACAGTCGTGATGGTAACGCACTCGGAACATGATGCTCGGTATGCACACAGAATTATACGAATGTTAGATGGGCAAGTAGTAATGGAAAACGTACTTTCTTAGATGTTATAGTTAGTCATAAACCATTCGTGATAGACAGTTGAAATATAGAAATTTTCTGGTTCAATCAAATCGCAAATGGTCATAAATCCTGTTGTAAAATCGTCATCGTAATAAGTAATGTCCTTTAAGTAAATGACCAATTTAGAATGGTCTTCGCTAAGGAAATAATGAAGAATTGTGATATGTGAATGGTGTTCTCTGCCTACTGGCAAAAGGACATTATGCTTGCCAACTGTCAGGAATTGAGGTTTATGTTCAATAGAATTGTAATCAGGGAAATGTTTTAAAAAATCTTTTGGAAGTTCTCTTGGTTTAGCAAATTGTTCTTTCCAATCAAAAGGACCTTCGTGTTTTTCGACAATTCTGTCATAACGGATTTGACTGATTTTGTCAATCGTTTCTGGACTTAGTTCTTCTATTTTTAGCATAATAATTCTGTGAATATCAAAAAGATTTTATCTAAAAATTTTGGAAAAACTTACTTCAATTGGAGCCGTTGGATCTTTAATAATTCCATCGAAAAAAGTAAATTTCCTGCCATCAGAAGTTCTGATATTTATTAATTGTAAAGAAGGAACAACAATCCATACAGATTTAACGCCCGAGGGAAAATAAATCTTGTTCATTTTATCGGTTAAATCTGTTGTTGCTTGTTTAGGGGATTGAATTTCAATGGCAATAAGCGGTGGTTTGTCGTAGAATATAATATCGTTCTCCCAATCGTCATTTAGATTAGGATAGATACAAATATCTGGTTTACACTTTCCTGCGGAAAGTTCAAGTTCAAGTTCTGGAAGTATTTCGTATTCAGCATCGTATTTATCCAGTTCAACACTAAGACGATGAATAATTTTAGAGTGGTTAACAGACATAATATCTTCTGAATGGTAATCTTCGATTAAATCAAAAATTGCAGCTTCCATAACGTTTATGATTTTTTACGAATTTAAAGAAAATAAAACAATGTTACAAAATTATCTAAAAATCGCCTACCGAACATTGCTTCGCTACAAGGCATATACCGCCCTCAACGTCTTGGGTTTGACCCTCGGACTGACCTGTGCCATCTTGATTTTTATGATGGTGAAATTCCATTTGAGCTTTGACCAATATCACTCAAAAGCCGACCGTGTGGTCAGGATTGTGTCTTATTTTAAAACACCCGATGGTGATTCTGAAACTCCTGGCGTTCCTGCACCTTTGGGAGATGCCGCCCGTGCAGAACTTGCTCCCTTAGAGAAAGTTTCGATGGTTTATAGAGAAGGTTCTGTAACGGTTTCTTTAATAGAAAACAACGTGCCAACTAAGAAATTTAAGGAAGACAATCAAGGTGTATTTTTCGTAGAACCTGATCTTTTTTCAATTCTTGACTTAAAGGTTCTGAAAGGAAATGTTAAAGATTTAAAGCAACCAAATGTGGTTTTTTTAACGGAAAAAGTTGCTAAGAAATACTACGGAGATAAAAACCCAATCGGTAAAATCTTACGTTTTGATGCTCGTTTAAACGTTAAAGTAGTAGGGATTCTAAAAGATTTTCCTACAAATACTGACATAGGAGGCTCAATTATAACCAGTTATGCCACTCGTGAAACGTACAGCCCTGAATGGGCAAAACACATGAAGAATCATTGGGGTGGAATCAATAGTGATACGCAATGTTTTGCCTTGATTAAACCTAATACAAACATTGCCCAAGTTCAAAAATTGGCAACTGTTTTCTTACGTACAAAGTACGAAAAACCAGAGGAAAAAAAGGCTCGCTTCCTCTACATTCAACCGCTTTCTGACATTCACTTCAATGATAAATATAACGGGGTAATTCCTAAAAAAATGATTACGACTTTGGGAATTATCGGCTTACTTTTATTGATTACTGCCTGTATCAATTTCGTCAACATGGCTACTGCCCAAGCCCTCAAACGCTCGAAAGAAGTGGGTGTTCGCAAAGTTATGGGTAGTTCGAGAGGGCAATTATTTTGGCAGTTTATCTCAGAAACAGCCCTTATTACGATTACAGCGGGTTTTTTATCCTATACTTTCGCTTCCGTACTCTTCCCATTTTTGAGTAATTGGCAAGAGAGTTTAATTGGTTACAGAATGGAATTTTCGGAATTAATTGACCTTCGTTTTTGGATGATTTTTGCCATTACGATTTTGTCATTAATCTTTTTATCAGGTTCATATCCTGGCTTTGTATTAAGTGGTTTTAATCCAATTATTGCCCTAAAAGGTAAAATCAGTACCCAAAGTTTGGGAGGAGTTTCCATCAGAAAAGCCTTGGTTGTAACGCAATTCGTGATTACGCAAATGTTGGTAATTGGCACCATCGTAGTGAGTTCGCAGATGAACCATTTTACGAAATCTGAAATGGGGTTCAAACACGATGCCATTCTGCAAATGCCTGTTCCTCAGCATGATATCACGAAATTAGCAACGTTAAAAACGCAATTTAAGAGCATTCCATCCATCGAAAAGGTGTCTTATGTATGGACTCCACCCATGTCGCAAAGTCATAATAATACCAATGTGAGATATGACACTCGCCAACAGGATGAAAAGTTTAGTTTAAATACAAAATTTGTGGATGAAGATTATATCGGTTTATATGGAATTAAACTCTTGGCAGGACGGAATATTGCCCACATTGACACCATGCGGGAGACCTTAGTAAATGAAGAAATGGTGAAGCGTTTGGGAGAAAAATCAAATGATAAAGTATTGAATAAAATCTTGCAGTTTAACGGTGCAAAATTAACTATCGTGGGCGTTGTGCAGGATTATCACGTGATGACTTTACACGCAAAAATTCCACCGTTGGCAATTACTACTTCAACGGATATGTTTGAAACCGTTGCCGTGAAAATGAACATGGCAGATGCCCAAAATACCATCAAAAAGTTAGATAAAATTTGGAATGCGACCTTCCCAGATTTTGTGTTTGAATACGAATTTTATGATGAAGCCATCGGTAAAATGTATATCATAGAAACGGCAATATTAGGTTTGATTCAAGCCTTTGCTTTGATTGCGATTTTGATTGGATGCCTTGGGTTATACGGTTTAGTGAGTTTTATGGTTGCTCAAAAAACCAAAGAAATTGGCGTAAGAAAAGTGCTTGGGGCTTCCGTAGGGCAGATTTTATGGTTATTTGGTAAAGAGTTTTCATTCCTAATCTTTGTTGCTTTCGTCATTGCTGCCCCTGCCGCTTGGTGGGTTTTGAACGGTTGGTTGCAAGATTTTGAATATAGAATTAGCATTGGCGTAGGCGTGTTTGCAGTAGCTATTTTTGTTACGGGAATGATTGCAGTAATCACAGTGGGTTGGCAATCTTCGAGGGCAGCTTTGGCGAATCCTGTGAAGAGTTTAAGAACAGAATAATTTACGGTGAACGGCACACGGTAAACGGGGAACGGGGAATGGACATCGAAATTTTTATCCGTTTACCGTTCACCATTGACCGTTTACCGAATTTTCCACTTTTAACAAATCAAAAAAATGAAAACTATTTCAATTATTTTATTTACCATTATTAACGTATCAGCTTTTGCTCAAATACGTACTGAAACGACTGAAACGCATAAAACCAGTATGCAGACAGTTGATGATGACAAAGTTTTTTCAGTAAAATATGTGGGTGAAAGGAATGGAAAACCTTTCAATTATAGTGTAAAATATGATGTTTCGGATATGAGTAAATTTCAACGAGATTCTATCAAAACGAAGGTTTACAAAGATTTGGGTATTGATAAACCTGTTGAACCTACGCCAAAACAAGCTAAAATTGATAATGTAACCATTGACTGCAAAACCTGCACGGGCAAAATGTATGTAGAAATATATGGTAACGATTTTACATCTACTCGAAAATTTAATTCAAAAGAAAATTCTGGTTTTCCCTATACCCTTAATCTAAAAGCGGGCGAATATTTACTGAAATATTCTCAGAATAAAGTGCTTCAAACACAGAAAAAATTTATGGTGAAAGAAGGAGAAAGTAGCGTTGTGGAGGTTAAATAATGCTAATGAAAATTTATTCAAGGTTTGTCATCCCGAAGCGGGAGGGAACTGTCATATTTTCTCAGAATCAAGATTGGAGGATTAAAATAACAGTTCCCTCCCGCTTCGGCGGTCCGATTCGTCGGGATGACAGTCCCGCATAATTCAAAATAAAACCAAACTTCTTTTTATCAATTAATCAAATCAACAAAAACCATGAAAAAATCCCTATTAAATTTCCTAATTTTTGGACTACTATTATTAGTTTCAAATGCCAATGCTCA
>JAYUOX010000052.1:0-18980 GCA_043760595.1 Cytophagales bacterium | reverse complement strand
CGTTTTGATGAAACTCGTGGATTTAAGTTTATTTCTTATGCCGTTTGGTGGATTCGTCAATCAATTTTACAGGCTTTGGCAGAACAATCTCGTATTGTACGTTTGCCTTTGAATCGTGTAGGTTCGTTGAATAAAATCTCGAAAACGTTCTCGGAATTAGAACAAAAGTTTGAACGTGAGCCAACACCAGAAGAATTAGCGGAGGTTTTGGAAATTTCTACGGGTGAAGTGGTTGATACCTTGAAAATCTCAGGTCGTCACGTTTCAATGGATGCCCCTTTTGTTCAAGGAGAAGAAAACTCATTGTTGGACGTTTTGGAAAATGACGGAGAAGATAAACCAGATTCAGGTTTAATTAATGATTCGTTACGTCGTGAAGTTCAGAGAGCATTATCAACTTTAACGCAACGTGAAGCCGATGTGGTGACTTTATATTTCGGATTAAACGGAGAACACGCAATGACTTTGGAAGAAATTGGAGAAAAATTTAATCTTACTCGTGAGCGTGTACGTCAGATTAAAGAAAAAGCCATTCGTCGCTTACGCCATACTTCAAGAAGTAAGGCATTGAAGACTTATTTGGGATAGAATTTTTTGAGTAAAATATTAAAAGCCATTTCAAATGATTTTGAAATGGCTTTTTGTTTGAATTATACCTGACTTACTTTTAATTGAGTATAGTCATTCCAAGCATATAAATAGGCATTATCATTACTGTAAAATGAAAGTACTTGATTATTATATTGACACAAAAAAGTGCCATCTGACTGAAAAACCCAGCCACACGCTCCGCCCCAACCATACAAACCTAAATAAGCATTGCGGCTGATAGAAAGATACGAATCGCCAACTTTATAATAATTCACTCCACTATATACATACTGAGAAAAAGTAGCAGCTTGGGATATATCCGTTACAAGAACACACCAATTACTTGAATCTAACCCAATATAGCCTATTGATACGCCATTATTGGATAGTTGAAGTTTAAATGATGATGCCAAAACTGCTAAATCAGCGACTGCGTGAATTTCGCCAAACATCCCTTCGGGACAAGCTAAATGGGGGTGAGAGATTAGGTTGCTCATTTTTTCTTTTGTTTAAATTGTTTAAAATTATGATGTGTTAAATTTTAGTAATTACTTAAACAAAGATACTGAGCTAAAAATCTATAAATATGGGTAAAAATACCCTTTTTATGAAACAGGTATTTTTGCGTTTTGAAACAGGTAAATCAACGTATTGAGACCATTTTAATCAAAATAATAATGCCACTCCAGGTAAATTGAAGTGGCATTATTTAGTTCTTTAACGAAAATGTACCTTACAATAAATCAATTATTAGCAATTAAAGAAGCCCTCCTACATCCTTATACATTTCTTGAAACCTCTTTATGACTTTTTTTATAAAATCATCATTAATAAATTCACGTACAGAAGCCTCTGAAACGTCCATCTCTGAAAATTTGTAAACTTGCTCTAAATCAGGCGTTTCAAATTTTACAAAAAATTTAGCATTCCATTTGTACAAAGATATTTTCATTTCAGGGCTTGAGCCTGTGAGTTCTCCAATAAAGTACATTTTTAAGTTGATAAGTGATGAGTTGTTAAGTTACTAACTATCAAATATTTAGCAACTTAACAACTTGAAATTTCATTACGCTGCTTCCTCAATAACCGTAATCTTTTGAATATGGTCGCCTTCACGAATTTTATCAATTACATCCAAGCCTTCAACAACTTTTCCAAAACACGTATGACGACGGTCTAAGTGGGCAGTTTGTTGGCGACTATGGCAAATAAAGAATTGCGACCCACCCGTATTAAGTCCACGATGAGCCATTGAAAGAACTCCTTTGTCGTGATATTGATTATCTCCTGTCAATTCACATGGAATCGAATATCCTGGACCTCCGCCACCAGTACCATCTGGATCTCCCCCTTGGATTACAAAATTTGGGATTACTCGGTGAAAAGTTAAACCATCGTAAAACCCTTTTTTAGCTAAATCAGTAAAGTTTTTGACGTGAATTGGAGCATCTTGCTCATAAAATTCAATCACCATTTGACCTCTGTCGGTCAGCATTTCAGCTTTAATCATTTTTTAGTTTTGAGCTATGAAATTTGAGCTATAAGCGTTAGCGTTATAGTCAAGTTCAGATTAATAATAATTTTCCACAAAATTAGTAACAAAAGCCCTCATGTCATAGTTCAAATTTTGACTTTGCCCCTTAAAATATCAAAATACATGATAAAATCGCTGGCAAGACTAAAAAACGGATATTTTAAGGTAGCTGGTTTATTTTTCTCAAAAAAGAAGTGCCCTACCCAAGCAAAACCATAACCAACTACGGGCATAAACCACAGCAGATTATATTGTTGAGAATAAAGTCCATAAATCAGTATGACAAAAAACAAACTTGTTCCAATAAAATGAAGTAATTTTGACGTTGAATTGGCGTGTTCTGTCAAGTAAAAAGGATAAAAATCTTTCAAAGATTGAAAATCGCTGGTTTTAGTCGTTTCCATTTTGTAATTATTTTAAGATTAAATTTCAATTATACGTGAAAATAATAAAATATTTCCTAATTCTAAGTACCGTCCTGTTCATAACTTCTTGTGGGACTGACAAAACTGAAGAATCCATAAAATTTTTTAAAAGAGGCAATCAAAAATTCAAAGAAAAAGAATACCTTGACGCTATTCATTGGTTCGATGAATCGTTGATTCAAAATCCAAAATTTGCGGATTCGTACAATAATCGTGGTTTAGTTTATCAAAAAATCGAAAAAACGGAAAAGGCGATTGATGATTTTGATAGAGCAATTCAAATAGACAAAAAGTATTGGGAAGCCTACTACAATCGGGCAGAGGCATTTTTTATAAAAGGTGATTTAAAAAACGCCATGTTAGATTATGATAGATTAGCTATTCCATTCAAAGATTCTTCTTTTTATTATGTGAGTCGTGGGAACGTGAAAGCACAAATGGAAGATTTATCAGGAGCAACGGCAGATTATGAAAAAGCTATTTTGCTAAATTCTAAAAATGAAGAAGCATACACCAATCACGGATATATTTATTTTGAGAATAAAGAATATACTTTGGCAAAAAAAGATTTCCAAAAAGCCATTTTAATTAATCCAAAACAAGATTTTGCCTTAAATAACTTAGCTTTTATTTTGAACGAAGAGAAACACTACGCAGAAGCCTTAGTATATATCAATCGTGCCTTAGCAAAAGAACCTACGCAACCTTTTTATTTGAATAATAAGGGCTTAATTCTTTTGAACTTAGGCAAAATGGAGGAAGGCAAAGAATTGATTGAAAGGTCAATTCGGTTAAATGATAAAAATGCTTTGGCATATCAAAATTTAGGCGTTTACTATCAACGGAAAGGTGATAAAATAAAGGCAAATGACAATTTTAGCATTGCTAAATCTTTACTTTAATTTTTTCATATTTTACCACCTCAACCCCAAATTTTTTCAAAAATTCAACCCCTTCATCTTTACCAATTCCCTTGTATTCAGCATAAGAATTTAGATAAATAACCTTGTCAATTTTCATACTATAAATAATTCTTGCACAGGCAATACACGGAGATAGCGTTACATAAATCGTTGCTCCCTCGATGGATGAGCCGTTTTTTGCCGCATATAAAATAGCGTTTTGCTCGGCGTGAAGGGCTAAGGAGCAACTTCCTTTTGAGTCTCTTTCGCACCCTGATGTCGGAAATTCTTCATCACAATTATGAGTACCCGCAGGAGGTCCGTTATAACCAATAGAAATAATACGAGTATCCTGGGTTAGAACCGCCCCAACTTGGGCTTTGATACAATGAGAACGCTTGGCAAGACTAATTGCCAATTCCATAAAAATATCGTCAAAAGCAGGTTTTTGCATTTAGGTCTTTGGGTTGTACCACGATTTTTGTTATTAAGAAATAGGTAATCAACGGATAGCACTCAATTAATGTTGTACTCCTCCCGCACCGTGTACGTGTCCGTGATCAAGTTCTGATTGTGTTGCGTCTCTCACGCCAATTATTGTACCTTTAAACGACATCTCTTTGCCGACCAGTGGATGATTAAAATCCATTTTGACAACATCATTTTCCACGGAAATAACTCTTCCATTGAGTTGATTACCAGTATCATCGGTCATTGGCAAATAGTTGCCAACCTCCAACATTTCTTCCACAAATTCTCCGTCCACCTTAAAAATATCCTTGGGTAATTCTACAATAGCAGTAGGGTCAAAATCTCCGTAACCATCCTCCGCAGGAATTGAAAACTCAAAATTATCGTCTTCTGAAAGTCCTTCAATATTGTCTTCAAAAGCCTCTGGCAAACCGCTCATACCTTGAATGAAAGCCATTGGATCGTCATTTTCGACAGTTTCGATTAATTCTTTTTGCCCATCGGCATCGGTTACCGTTAATTCATAGCTCAGGGTAACAACTTTTTCATTGGTAATTTGCATTCTGCTCAGTTTTTAAAATGTTAAACGAAGTTACTAATAAGCGTTAAAAAGGTAATCGTTTTTCATTAACTTTATGTTTTAATTATCTAAAAAAACTAATCATTTGAATTTTTTAGCCCATATCTACCTATCTGGTGATGATGATAATATTAAAATAGGTAATTTCTTGGGCGACTTTGTAAAAGGAAGATTAAATAAGTTAACCAGTTCTCAATATTCAGAAGGGGTTATCAGAGGCATGGCTTTGCATCGTGAAATTGATTTTTTTACTGATAACCACCCAACGGTTAGGCAAAGTATTGACCGACTTCAACCCAAATACCACAAGTTTTCAGGAATCGTTGTGGATATGTTTTATGACCATATTTTGGCTAAAAACTTCCAGCTTTTTTCAAATATTTCTTTGGAAGAATACGCTCATAATTTTTATGAAGTATTAGAGAAAAGAAAGGCTGAGATTCCCGAACCTATGGAAAAAATGGTAAACTCAATGGTTTCAAGAAATTGGTTTGTAGGCTACAAATCATTAGAAGGTATAGAGTGGGCTTTAACGGGTATTTCAAAAAGATTAAGTTTTGAATCAGGAATAGAAAATGCCACAGAAGAACTACGAAAAGAGTATGATTTGTACGAAGCTGAATTTCAAATTTTTTTTCCTGAAATAATCAATAATAGTAAAGAATTTTTAAAAAGTTTAGCCTGAAAATACAAATACCCAGTAACCCATTTCTAATAATAAATCTTAATGCCCAAAACATCTTCCGAAATATTAAAAGATTTAAAGAAAAAATCGTTTTCGCCTTTGTATTTACTACACGGGGACGAACCTTATTACATTGACAAAGTTTCAGATTATATAGAAGAAAATGCCCTTTCTCCTACGGATAGGAGCTTTAATCAGTTTGTTTTCTTTGGAAAAGATTTAACAATTCCCGCCCTATTGTCTCACGCCAAGCGGTTTCCGATGATGGCGGAAAGACAATTAATTTTAGTAAAAGAAGCCCAAGGATTGCAAGGAATTGAACAAAAGGAAATGCAAGGAATCTTAGAAAACTATGTAAAAAATCCTTTGACTTCAACGATTTTGGTATTAGTTTTCAAAGCCGGGGCTGATGAACGAAAGACTTGGGTAAAAGCCTTTGATAAGGCGGGAGTTATGATGACTTCCAAAAAAATGTACGATAATAAAATACCTGACTGGATTTTAGAGTATTGTCACGAAAATGGCTTAAAGATTAGCCGCAAAGCGATAGAAATGCTCTGCGAGAACGTTGGTAACGATTTGAAGCGATTAGCCTCTGAGATTGACAAAATCATGCTTAATTTACGAGTAGATGAAGAAATCAATGCCCAAGTAGTAGAGCGTTTCGTAGGTATCAGTAAGGAATATAATTATTTTGAATTTCAAAAAGCAATTATCAACAGAGATGTCTTGAGAGCCAATCAGATTGTGAACTACTTTGGGGCAAATCCAAAAGACAATCCGCTTGCTCCTATTGTGATACTGTTATTCAATTTCTTTACAAAAGTCCTACTAACTCATACGACTCCTGATAAGTCTGAAAGAAATTTAGCCACCGTTTTAGGCGTAAATCCTTTTTTCACAAAAGATTATATTTTGGCTGTTCGTAACTATAATCTATCCAAGACGGTTCAAATTATCAATGAAATCAAAAGGTTAGATTTGAAGTCGAAAGGAATCGAAAGTGGTACTTTGAGCGATGGAGAAGCCTTGCGAGAAATGACATTTAGGATGTTGCATTAGAAAAGAATAATAAATAAAAAGCCTCCAAATCATTGATTTGAAGGCTTTTGTGTGATCCCGCTGGGATTCGAACCCAGGACCCATACATTAAAAGTGTATTGCTCTACCAACTGAGCTACGGAATCATCAAACTTTGTTTTGCAACGTGGTTTGTATATAATAAATGTGCCAGCTGGCACGAAAGGAAAGTTATCAACGATAACCCTCGTGATCCCGCTGGGATTCGAACCCAGGACCCATACATTAAAAGTGTATTGCTCTACCAACTGAGCTACGGAATCATTGCTTTTCTGAAAAATGGACCAAAACTTCTTTTGTTTTTGTCATAATGTTTCCCTTAATTGCGGTGCAAAACTACGATTTTATAAAACACCATGCAAGCATACTATCTAAAAAAAATCATATTTTTTTTATTTCTTTATCTCTCTTTTGTGCAACTCGCTAAAAGTCAGAGTGATGTAGGAATAATCAAAAGGGCTGACTCTCTGTATCGAAATGAAAATTTTAGTGCAGCGGAGTTGTTTTATGAAAAAAACTTAGAAAAAAATAAAAAAACCTCTCATGTACTTTACTTAAAATTAGCCTTAATAAAAGAAAGGAAAGGGGACTACTTAAAATCAATCTATTATTTGAACAAAGCATACGAGCTAACTCCTAATGAAAAAATATTAGCCAAGCTCAATGAAATCGCATCTGTACACGAATTAAAAGGTTATGAATTAAGTGATTTTAATTTTTTAATTCTATTCTACAAGCAATATTCTGGTTTTTTAGTTGCTCTTTTATTGATTTTGGGTATATATATCTTTGTTATACTTTTCATTAAAAAATACAAAAATAACTTAATCCCGTTTAATCAAAAAATCTTCTTAGTAATCTATCTTTTAGGTATTGGTTTGCTCCTTAATTTGCCAGATAAGTATCACCAAGGTATTATTAATCAGGACGGTGTTTTGTTGAGGTCTGAACCATCTTCTGCCGCACCAATAACGGAACGTATCAATAAAGGTCATCGTTTAAATGTGTTAGGAGGAACTGATATTTGGCGAAGGGTAATATGGAAAGATGAATTTTTATATTTAAAAGAAAGTGATATTTGGTTGGTTGAATAAATAATTATATTTGAATGAAAGCATACGTTTACTTCTTTTTGCTAATATTTTGTACATCCTGTTTACAAAGTTTTAAGATGAGTGATAGAAAGGTTAAGGAATATTATTCTAAGAACTCCCCACTACCACTTTTTGCATTTTCTGATACTTTGAACAGAAAAATATTTTATGCTTCGTCTCCTGATACTACAAAGCCAATTCTTTTACTAATACATGGAGCACCAGGGGCTTGGTTTGGTTACAAAGAATTTTTCCACGATTCCCTGCTTTTGAAAAAATACAGAATTATCGCACCTGATCGTGCTGGTTATCATAAATCAGGGGACAAAGAAACGTCTATTCAACAACAAGCAAATCTTTTAAGACCATTACTAAAATCCTATAATCGTCAGAAAGCTACCGTCTTAGGTCGGTCTTATGGTGCTGGTATTGCCGCAAAATTAGTGGCTGAAAATCAAGAATTAGTAAAAAATTTAATTTTGATAGCTCCTGCGTGTGACCCCAAAAAAGAGAAATTTTGGTGGTTTTCTAAACCTGTGAGTTCAAAATTTGCTCGTTTTTTTCTTCCAAAATATGCCAACAGAGCCAGTGATGAAAAATTTACCCATCAAGAAGAATTGGTGAAATTATTGCCCGATTGGCAAAAAATTAAATGCCCCGTTACCATTTTACAAGGTGGAAAAGATTGGATTATTGAACCGTCTAATGGTGAGTTTACTAATTCAGCTTTAATAAATGCTTCAAGGAGATTCATTTTTCTACCTGAAAATGGACATCTTTTGACCACAGAAAAATACGATCTTATCAGGCAAATTTTATTGGAAAGGTAAGTTTTGTAGGTGGGAATATTTGTGAATAATAATTTTTGAGAAAGCTACAAAACGATTATAGCTTTCTCAAAAATTATTATTTTTTACTTTTCTCTGAATTAACTTGTTGCAAACCCATCATATTTTTCATCGATTTTTCCATTCCTTCGGTTGAACCATCCAAGAAAATCACGTTTCCTTTACCTTGTTCTGCAAAATGTTTTATAGCTTCTGTCCAAATAGAAAAAAGTATTAATGAAGCATCCAAATCAGCCTCAGACATCAATTTTGCAGATTCCGCCATACCTTTTGCTACTTCTTCACGGAACAATGCAACACCTTGTCCACGCAATTGTGCTGCAACTTTTTCAGCCTCTGCCGAAATTCTAATGGCATTTCCTTCTGCTTCGGCGGCTTTGGTTTTGGTAATTAAAAGAGCCTGTCCTTCATTTTCAGCAGCAGCTTTTAGATTATTAGAAGCCACAACCTGAGCCATCGAACGCATGATTGACTCATCGAACGCAATATCGTTTAATTGTAAATCAATCAAATGGTAACCCCATTCTTCTAAAGTCGTATCTAATTCTTCTTTTACGTGCAAAACAATTTCGCCACGCAATGCCAATACTTCTGCTTGCTTTTTAGTGGCAACAAATGCCCTAATTGTTCCCTCGACGGTTCTTATCAGGGCTTGGAGGAAAGAACGCTCATCCATAAATTTGAAAGCTACATTTTTGATAGCTTCTTCTTCGTTTCCGAGTACAGAATACACTAACATCGCTTTGAAATTAACGTTTGCTTGGTCAGAAGTAATTGCCTGAAAATCAAGCTCAATGGAACGATTTTGAATCGAAATCTTACGAAAAATAAATTCGATAAATGGGATTTTGAAGTTTAGCCCAGGCAACATGACCCGTTTATATTTACCAAAAACTGTTACCACGGCTGCCGAGCCTTGATTAACTATTTCTACAGATAAATAAATGACTACTATTCCGAAGAGGAAGAGAATTATAAATAAGCTCATTGTTTATAATGGGATTTTAGAATGAAACAAATAAAGCACCAAAGTACAGAAAACTTTGGTGCTTTTTAAGAATATTCTTACAGAAATCAAATTTTGGTATTTAAATGGTAATTTTTAAATCATTTTTATAGACCCCATACCACCATCTACTCCCATAATTTGTCCTGTTATCCAACTTGAATCATCTGAAACTAAGAACGTTGTCAAATTTGAAACATCTGATGCCAAACCATATCTCCCGATTGGATGACGTTTGTTAGATGCTTCTTTTTTCTCATCACTCGAAAGTAAATTTTTAGCCAAAGGTGTGTCTGTTAATGAAGGAGCAATACAATTTACTCTTATTTTAGCAGGTGCCAATTCAGCCGCCAAAGATAAAGTCAATCCTTCAATTGCACCTTTTGAAGCTGCCACCGAGGCATGAAATCCCATTCCAAGTTTTACGGCAACCGTACTGAACATAATAATTGAAGCTCCATCCGCTTTTTTTAGCTTCGGTAAAAGTGTTTGTATTACTGAGATTGCTCCCAAGACATTTATCTGAAAATCATTCTTAAAATCGTCCTGAGACAAACGGTGAAATGGTTTGAGATTGATTGTACCTGGACAATAAACGATTCCGTGAACTTCGTCTGGAAGCGAAGTAAATACTTGATTATCGACACTTTGAGCATCCCAAGCAATATGGGTTATTCCTGCTAAATCAGGCTGTGTTCTTGAAGCTGAGAAAACATTATACCCTTTTGATAATAGAGATTTAGCTGTTTCAAACCCTATTCCAGAACTTGCTCCTACGATTAATACATTTTTAGACATTAGATAATTTATAAATTGTGAAAGACATAATTTTCTATGTCTGAAGTTTTCATAAAACTAAACCCCAACTGCACAAAGCCATTCTGGTTTTGTAACCGACACCTTAGCTCGCAACTCATTCAATATAGAATATAATCCAAAATAAGTACGATTAATATAAAGTCCATGCTGTGAGCCTCGAGCCACTTTTGAGGTTTTTAATTCCTCTAAACCCGCCAATTTTTCTGCATATTGATAAACACTTTCAAAATAATTATCATCAGCAAAATCAAATTCTTCCTGAGAAAAAGGTTTGCCCAAAAGATAAATCATTTCTTTGAATAAATCCGTAAAGAAAACGGCTTCCTTGGCATTATCATACTGCGTAATAAATTCTAACTTTCTAAAAATATCAACGGTTCTTTCGTTATCTTCGAGCGTGTCAAAATTGATTAACGCAAAATAATTATCATAGAAAAAATTTGGGATTACCTTGATACAACCAAAGTCAATGACACCCAAAGTACCATCTTGTCTCATCAAAAAATTTCCTGGGTGTGGGTCAGCGTGAACCTGTCTGAGTGTATGTATTTGATGGTCATAAAAATCCCAGAGTAACTGCCCAATACTGTCTCTGGCTTCCTGAGATGGATTTGTAGCTAAAAACTCGTTCAAATGTTGTCCTTCAAGCCAATCCATTGTCAAGATTTTGTCGCACGAAAATTCTGGATAATATTTGGGAAAAAACAAGCCTTCGAGATGGGAACAAGCCTCCGAAATCTCTACGGAACGTTTTAATTCAAGCACATAATCTGTTTCCTCCAACAACTTCTCACGAACTTCACCCATGTACCTATCCACATCTTTTTCGTTCAAGCCAAACATGGCAATCGCAATCGGGCGAATCATGTTCAAATCACTACCGATACTCTCTGAAACACCTGGATATTGCACTTTGACGGCAAAATTCTTATCGCCTTTTGAGGCTTTATGAACCTGACCGATTGAAGCAGCATTGGCAGCATTCATATCAAAAATATCAAATATTTCTTGGGGAGATTTTCCAAAATGTTTTCTAAAAGTCTTTACAACCAAAGGACCCGAAAGTGGAGGGGCGGAATACTGGGACATGGCAAATTTCTCACGGTAAGCTCGTGGAAGCATTCCTTTATCCATACTCAACATTTGCGTAACTTTGAGGGCTGAACCCTTCATTTCGCTCAACGAAGAATAAATATCCGCTGCATTATCTTGGTGTAATTCTTCCTTGGTAGTTTCAGAATCAAGGATTTTTTTGACATTATATTTCAAATAATTGCCACCAATTTTTACGCCAGTCTTTACAAATTGCATAGACCGAGCGACTTTTGAAGTAGGTATTGAATTTTGTTCTTTCATGTTATTTGGGGTTAGGATTTGGGGGTTAGGACTTATTGATCAATGAAAATATTTTTCTAAATCCTAAATCCAAACCCCTAAACCCTATCTATTCTGATACATAAATTTGGCAAAATCAAGCACAGTATCAAGTGCTGAGGAAGCTATTAAATCAAAAGACGTATTCACTGATTTCTCAATCATAGCATCTGTTTGTTCAAAGCCTTTCGATTTATCTTTTACAAAAAAATCTAAAACCATCAAAAACTGTAACCAAAAAGCATCTGGATAGCGTTCATCCAAAAATTTACGTGGTTGAACTTCACGACTTTCTTTACCTTCCATCACTAAATCACGAGCGTATTCCTTGAAAGCGACCTTTAAATCGGTCATAAAAACTGGCGTTTTCATCCGCCTTTTGTCTATCAATCGCCACGTTTGAGAAGTATAACTTCTATTGTTTTTCAACAATTCAATCCATGTAAAATAGAATGCCAGCAATTTCTCACGCACGCTGTAGGTTGCATAAACACTATCAGCCTCGATTTTGGCAATAGTTTCCTTGAAATAACCCACCCAAATATCAGATTCTAAAAGCTCAAAAGAATTGTAGTGATCATAAAACTCTATTTCTTTCATTTTTAATTTTTTCGTAAAAGAAAAAACTGATGATGGATGAGTGCCATTTTCGAGAAAATGCTCAATATATGCTTGCTTAATCTTATCCGATTTCTCCATGATTTTTACAATAGGGATTAATTATATAAGAATAACATCGTGAGGAAAACTTTGTTTCTTAATTGGCTGAATATTAATGGTATGAGCATAAAAAAACTACTTCCTTTTGAAAAAGAAGTAGTTTTTCGAGAATGAATTGTATTTATCTTTTAATCGCAAAAATTTGGGATACGTTTTCTTTACTCGTAGATACCTTAATAATAAATACCCCCACAGGTAACTTATCTGTATTTACTGTAATTAAACCACTTGATTGATTATCATATTTTGTTTCTGAATACATTATTCCACGAATGTCAAACACTGATACTATCACGTTTTCTTTTCCTGTGAACTGAATTTGGGCTATCGGATTATATTCAGATGGATTTGGGTAAAACAGTAGATTAAGAGTCGGTGTATCAGGAACTTGAATCAAATTTTGTAACAACCTTTTTCTCGTTGGACTTGCTTCCATTGCTGCCCGAGTTCTTTTCTTTTGGTCATTAGTAAAAATATTCATACATCGGTCTGGCGAATAGTCCATGTAATTCTCAATCATGGCTGGGCGACTTATCCCATTACATTTTGTGGTTTTAGGATTACAATTTGTTACGTTATTCAAACTTTCAACAGTGGGAGTATCATTACAATAATCATCTCCACAAGTTTCATCATTATTTATGTGTAAAAGCCCTAACCAATGCCCAATTTCATGGGAGGTTGTTCGTCCTAAATTATAGGATGATGATAAAGTGCCTTCAACGGTTCCAAAATTGCGATAATCAACTATTACGCCATCAAAAAATTTCTGGTCAATTATGTCTTGATTAGTTGCCCCAAGCCCAATCAATTTACTATCATATGGAAATTCGGCATAACCAATCGTATTTCCATTACTTTTAGCAACCCAAATATTGAGATATTTTTCAAAATTCCAACTCTTAGTACTCGCTAATATTGTTCCCGCTGTCAAAAAATCCCAACTCGCTTTATCCACAAAAGTCCTCGTAATTCCGTTGGTTACTTTTCCGTTTGGGTCTAAGGTTGCTAACTCAAACTCAATTTCCATATCTGCACCCACAGCGTTAGTATTGAAACCATTTGTACCCGTTTTTTTACGATAATCTTCGTTCAGTACCTTTATTTGGGACTTTATTTGGTTATCCGAGATATTGGTATTATTAGCTCCACCAATAAAATTTGCAGTATTGTTATGAATCACATGAACAACCACAGGGATTTTTACAATAGTTTCACCAACTCTACTTTGTGAGGCATTATCGTTTTTCAAAAATTCTCTAACAGAATACTCAAATTCAGCTTTTTGCTTCAAATAATTGGGGTTGGCTTTTTGCTTTAATTGCTCTCCTACCGCAAATCCACATCTATCTTGTGAATGACTTAAGAAAGAAAATAAAAGCAAAAAAAAAGCAAAATATTTTTTCATAGTAAACATAATTTAAGCAATTTAGAGTACAACGGGTTTCCAACCAGCTTCAAGACATCAACCAGCTTGGAAACCTATTCTACTCCAAACAAAATTTAAGCACTTTTTTCAGCTTCTGATTTCTCGTAAGCCAAGATAATATCACGCACCAAACGATGACGAACAACATCCTTTGCATCTAATTCTACAAATTCTATGCCTTTTATGCCTCCCAAAATTCTACTTGCCTCTGCCAAACCCGATTTTACTTTGGTTGGTAAATCTATTTGCGTTTTATCACCCGTAATTATCACTTTCGACTGGATGCCCATACGAGTCAAAAACATCTTCATTTGCATTGGAGTTGTGTTTTGGGCTTCATCCAAGAGGATAAAAGCATTGTTCAAAGTACGTCCACGCATATACGCCAAAGGAGCAATTTCGATTACCCGATTTTCAATTAAATATTTTAGCTTTTCGGGTTGAATCATATCGTCCAAAGCATCATAAATTGGGCGAAGGTACGGGTCAATTTTTTCTTTTAAATCTCCAGGCAAAAAACCTAAATTTTCCCCCGCCTCCACGGCTGGTCGAGTGATAATAATTTTCTTTACCTCTTTGTTTTTCAAGGCTTTAACTGCAATGGCAACCGCTGTGTAGGTCTTCCCAGTTCCCGCTGGTCCAACTGCAAAAACGATGTCATTTTTCAAAGCAGCCTCCACCATCTTTTGTTGGTTCGGGGTTTTTACTTTTATGACAACGCCTTTTGTACCGTACAACAAAACCCCTTCTTCTTCATCTTTTAAATGAGCTTCGGGTTCAGCCTCGGGATTTTTTTCTAAGGTCAAAAAAGAACGGACTTGCTCTTTAGTGATTTTGCCAATCTTTTGATAATGAGCCAACATCGAATCAAGAATTTCATTGATTCTCACGATTTCAGTCAATGAACCACGAATCGTGATTTCGTTACCTCTCGAAATGATTTTACTTTGGGGAAATGCCACAGCAACTTCTTTGATATTGCTGTTTTCTACGCCAAGAAACCCCACTAACTCAACGTCCTCTAAGGTGATAATTTTTTCAGTCAAATTTTTAATTTATTTTATGATTTAAAGTTGATGAACGAATTGTCATCCCGACGAAGGGGGTAACTACGTTTTATTATTCTGACTAAAATAAATTGCAGACATGGTTTCCTCCTTCGTCGGGATGACAGCTACCTTTTCATTTTATAAATCTACTAAAAAAACTACCTCTTTGTTTTAGAAATACAAGATAAAAATAATTGATATTGCTTTTAGTTTGAAAATCAACCATTTACTAAACGGAACTCATGGCATGACTAATATTAAGTTTGCTAATTATCAATAATTTTTAGGCTGAGTCATGCCATGAGTAAAAATTAACAATCGGAAAATTGAAATTTATTTTGTAAAATTGTATAAAAAACCGCTATAAATTCTGATTAGCAAAATGGAACAACAAGGTCAAAATAATAACAACAATTTCAAGAAAAATGGCTCTTACGCAGGAGGGCGCATCAACGGACAAAATCGTTGGTTAGATACTGGTTTGGGCAAAATTCCGCCGCAAGCCGTTGATTTAGAGGAAGCCGTTTTGGGTGCTTTGATGTTGGAGCGTGATGCTTTGACGGATGTGATTGATATTTTGAAAGTTGATTCATTTTACAAAGAAGCTCATCAAAGAATTTACGGGGCAATTACCCAATTATTCGCCAATTCAGAACCAATTGATTTATTAACCGTTAAGAATCAGTTAGTTACAACAGGAGAATTAGAAATGGCTGGTGGGATTCAGTATCTCGCAGAACTTACCCAAAGGGTAAACTCAGCGGCAAATATTGAGTTTCACGCTCGTATTGTGGTTGAACATTCATTGAAACGACAAATGATTATGCTGTCTTCCGAAATCCAGAAACTGGCTTACGAAGATACAACGGATGTGTTCGGATTATTGGACACAATGGAGCAAAAATTATTTGCGATTGCCGAAGGAAATATTCGTAAAAATTATGCCGATATGGGGCAAATTATGCGTCAGGCTTTGATAGAATTAGAAATAAAAAAAGATCAAAAAGACGGTCTTACGGGCGTTCCAACGGGTTTTACGGCTTTGGATAGAGTAACATCTGGTTTTCAGAAAACAGAATTGATTATTATTGCAGCTCGTCCAGGTATGGGAAAATGTTTAGGAAAAGGAACAAAGATATTGATGTTTGATGGCTCATTAAAAAAAGTAGAAGATGTAATTGAGGAGGATTTATTAATGGGGGATGATTCGACACCAAGAACAGTAAAATCTATTGCTCGTGGACGTGAGAAAATGTACTGGATTCGTCAAAATAAGGGATTGGATTACCGAGTAAATGAGAGTCATATTCTTTCATTAAAACGTAGTAGAAACGAAGGAAAGCATCAAAATGGTGATGTTTTGAATATTACGGTTAAAGATTATTTAGAGAAATCTGACAAGTTCAAAACGAATTATAAAGGTTATAAAGTTTCGGTAGAATTTGATAAGCAAAATGTTTCTATTGCTCCTTATTTCTTAGGATTGTGGTTGGGAGATGGACATTCGTATTCTTCGAGAATTACCAATATTGATGAGGACGTGATTGAATATATGAACGAGTATGCAAGTGAATTGCATCAAACGGTTTCTGTATATCAACAAGTTGGAAAAACTCCCAATTATTCTATCACAAAAGGATATAAAAGCAAAGTTGAATTTTCGATTAGTGGTGAATTAAGGAAGTATAACTTGCTGAAAAACAAACATATACCTCAAAATTTCCTAATCAATTCAACAGAAAATAGGTTAGAGTTATTGGCGGGATTATTAGACAGTGATGGTCATTATTTAGTTGATTCAAACGGTTATGAGATTACCCAAAAGAATTTTGAATTAGCACAACAAATAAAATTTCTTTGTGATTCTTTGGGTTTTAGAACTTCTTTGACGGCAAAAAAAGCCTCAATCAGTTCAATCGGCTTTGAATCAGAGGTTTACAGAATTAGAATTTATGGAGATGTTGATAAAATTCCAGTAAAAATTGAACGTAAGAAAGCAAACCCTTGGAATAGCAAAGTAGATTGGCGTTTGACGGGAATAAAAGTTGAGTTCGATAAAGTGGATGATTATTACGGTTTTGAAATTGATGGAAACAGATTGTTTTTATTGGAAGACATGACCGTTACGCATAATACCGCTTTGATTTTATCAGCTTGCAGAAATGCCGCAGTAGATCACGGGCAAGCCGTAGCTTTCTTTTCGTTAGAAATGTCCTCAGTACAGTTGGTAAATCGTTTGATTTCGGCGGAGGCGGAATTAGAATCTGACAAACTTCGTAAGGGTAATCTCCTTCCGCACGAATGGGCTCAGTTACACGCAAAAATTGGCAAATTGACCAATGCTCCTATTTTTATTGACGATACCCCTGCTCTATCCATTTTGGAATTAAGGGCAAAAGCAAGACGTTTGAAGGCACAACACGACGTTCAAATGATTGTGATTGACTACCTTCAATTGATGTCGGGTGATTCGGGCGGTAAAGGTTCTGGAAATCGTGAACAAGAAATTGCGAATATTTCTCGTTCATTAAAACAATTAGCCAAAGAATTAAATGTACCTGTGATTGCCCTTTCACAGTTGAGTCGTGCGGTAGAGACTCGTGGAGGTGATAAGAAACCACAGCTTTCCGATTTACGTGAATCTGGATCAATTGAGCAAGATGCTGATATGGTAATGTTTATCTATCGTCCTGATTATTACGGGATTACACAAGATGAGGCTGGAAATTCTGTCGCTGGAATTGGTGAATTAATTATTGCCAAAAACCGTGCGGGTTCGTTAGATACCGTGCAATTAAGGTTTATTGGAAAATATACAAAATATTGCGATTTGGATGCCGCCGACTATGCAGGCTACACGGGTGGAGATTCTTTACAATCCTTTGCACAAGTAGAAAACCCAATGAGTAATTTTGAAAATGGTGGAGCAAAAACAATGGGTAGCAAAATTAATAATCTCCCTCCGCCACCTCAACAAAATCAAAATCCTTTTGGAAATACACCTCCTAATCAGGATGTGCCGTTTTAATTTCGATGTTCGTATTTCGTATTTCGATGTTCGGAACGCACAATGTAGCAAAAATAAAATAGGGGTCGATTCCATATTGGAATTGACCCCTATTTACGAAAATTAAACATCGAAAATTGAACACTTTTTAAGAAAAACGAACATCAAAAATTGCCACCTTTTTACGAACATCAAACATCGAACACCGAAAATTACCACCTTTTTTCGAACATCGAAAAACGAACCACGAAAATCACCTCGCATTCAATTTAAATGTTACCGTCCCCGTTGAAATATCGGGTTTATCTCCATCTGAAGTTGGTTTAAACTTAGTTCGCTGAACCGCTCTTTTATATTGTTGAGCTACTGCTGGACTTACTGTACTTTCAATCTGAGTTACATCAACCACATCACCATCGGCATCCACTTTTATTCTAAATTTAATAATTCCCGTTTCATCCGAATCATCACTAACATTCGGTTTACTTGTCCATGTCCAACCTGTGAGGCTTAAAGACGGTTTATTTCCAGTTCCACCATCACCTCCGTTTCCTCCCCCTTTTCCTGGACCTCCTCCAGTTCCATCCCCAGGCGGTTTCTTTTCGTAAGTTCCACCTTTTACCACATTCCCATCTGGTTGCCCTTGATTTCCTTTTCCTCCACCTGTACCATCAGCACCTCCTCCAGCATTCGGATTTGTTCCTGTCGTTCCATTAGAATTAGTCTTCCCCTTTTTCACAGGAAACAATGCGCTTTCATCAACTTTGGGTTCTGGTGCTTTTGGGCTTGGTTTTGCTATAACTGGTGGTGTTTCGACAGGTTTTGGCGTTGGTTTGGGCGTAACTTTTGCAGGAGGCGTTTCTTTTACAACCACTGGACTTTTAACCTTACTCGTAACCACGGGCGTTTCCTTGACTGGCTTTGGTTTTACAGGTTTTGATTTTACCACCTCTGGCACTACCACAGGCTTTTTAACTACTTTTTTCACCTCAACAACCTCCGCAGGTTTTGAATCTATTTCATTTTTGAGTGGACTTGCATTATTTTTTGTAAACACATTTCCACTGCCCTTTTTGTCCATTCCAAAGTTTACCACAAAGCCTCCGCCTCCCGCTTTTTCTTCTTTTTTATTTTCGGCTGCCGTCCAAATGGTTACATACCAAAATAAAAAAAGCATCAAAGCATTAAAAATAAAGGTCGTAATAAACGCAATTTGGCGGTTTTTACTTTCTTCTTGTTCAAGATTATAAGTTGTCATAGATATTATTTTTAAAGTTCGGATAAAAATCGTAGTGGATATACTGTAGCTCGAAGCGACCGACGCTCGGTGGCACTTCGAGAATCGAACTCCAAAGTCTCGAAGTGC
>JAYUOX010000051.1:0-6226 GCA_043760595.1 Cytophagales bacterium | reverse complement strand
AGCATTCTCTTTTTCTTTTGCGTAACTACAACCCACGCCCAGAAGCCATCAAAATTGGATAGTCTGAAAAATGTATTGGCACATTTGCCAGCGGAAGGGAAGTCTTTTGCGGGGGATACTTTGCGGGTTAGGGTTTTGTGTGAGATGGGGGAAGTGGAGACAAACTCTAAAAAAAGTCATGAATATTTGATTATGGCAAAACTTATTGCTGAAAAACAAAATGATAAAAGAGGACAACTTTTGGCTTTGGATAAATTTTCTCAATTGTATTATTATCAGCCTTTAAGAGTAATTGAATATTATATAAAGGGTTTAGCTATTGCAGAAGGACTAAATGACTATTCTAATGTTATTAGGTATACTCAAAGAATTAGAGATATTTATAGCATTTTGGGAGATAATAAAAATGCTATGAGGTTTGCCAAATATAACCTTTCATTAAATAGAAAGTATAGAAAATTGGACGCACAGTTATTAAGCATGAATGGTATTGGAACGATTTACTTTCAAACAGAAAATTATGATCTTGCTCTTTGGTATTTTCAACAACTTCATAAGTTTAATACTCATTTAAAAAGTAAGAAAATAGAAAGTGCTTATCTAATTAATTCAGCTAAGGTCTATGCAATACAAAAACAGAATATTAGTGCATTAAAAAATTTACAAAAAGCCTTGGAAATTAAGGACGGATACAGAGATAAAATGTCTTTTGTTGCCAATGAAATGGCATTAATTTATTTATCTGAAAGTAAGTTAGATAATGCTTTCAAATATGCGATAATATCAGAAAATGCCGTAAAAGATTTGAGCGACGATCATAAAATAGCTGTTTATGAAACATTTACTAAGATTTATAAAAAAATGAATCGTACTCAAAAATATGCTGAATACCTCGAAAAATTTACGAATTTGAGTTTAAAAGAAGATTCCATAAAAAACGCAAAACTTACGGAATTTAGTAACTTAGATTACATCTCTGAAAAACAATTACTAAAAATTAATGACTTGAATGTCAATATTAAAGAGCAAGATTATAGAAATAAACTTTTAATTTTTGGAATAGTAACGAGTATTCTAATTTTATTAATTTTTATCTTTTTTTACAGAACAATCAGAAAGAAGAGTTTAGAAATCAACCTTCAAAATCAACGCATAGAAGAACTTAATAAATCTTTGGAATTTAAAGTAAAAGAAAGAACATCAGAATTATCAGAAGCAAATAAAGAATTGATTAAAAAGAATTTTGAAATTTCAGAGGCACTTTTCAAAGGGCAAACTATTGAACGTAAGCGAGTTGCGGCTGAATTGCATGACAATTTAGGGAGTACACTATCGGCATTAAAATGGCGATTGGGGGCATTAGATTCTGATAATCTTAACAAAAAAGAGCGAGTCATTTATAAATCAATAAAGACAATGATGAATAGTGCTTATGAAGATGTCCGTAATCTTTCGCATAATTTGCTTCCTAAGGAATTGGCAGAGCGAGGACTCATAGGAGCAATCGAAAAACTTGTTGATGAGCTAAATACTGTCAATAAAATAAAAGTGGAATTTAATAGCAAAGGAGATTTTGAAACTATGAAAGAATCTGTTTCTTTTGAATTATACAGCATTTGCTTAGAACTTATAAATAATGCCTTCAAATATTCCAATGCAACGAAAATTAGCATCAACCTTCTTTTAAAAAATGATAAAATTTTATTTAATTTAAAAGATAATGGAATTGGTTTAGAAAATATTAAGGAGGGCATGGGTATTACCAATATTAGAAAGAGGGTTGAAAATATTAATGGTGATTTACAGATAACGTCTCAATCTAATATTGGCAGTGAATTTAATATTACGGTTTAAGCTTGTGCTTCTCTTAATTGTTTTAATAAAATCATTCCCAAATAAGCATATCCATAATCTTTTTGGGTTGGATTAAATTCATCATCGGGCAAATAAGAAACAATTCCTCTTTCGTCTAAATTATATTTTATAGTATTCAAGGCATTCTGAACCATTACAGGGTTACTGTTTTGTAATTGCTCAAAAAGTAATTTTGGTGTATTGCCTTGCCCTCCAAAACCACTATCAAGCATTTTTCTGATTTTATTTCTTTTTTTCTTGAAATCTTCTGATAATTTTCTGGGTTTTATTGTATTATATGCAAGAGTAGATATTCTTAAAACTATTTGGTCTGATTTGTGAATGCTCGGAGAGAAAGATAAATAGACCGCTAAAAATTCTAAAATTTCTATTTTCTCATTATCGTCACACAGATAACAATCTGTTTCTTCTTTCCAAATTTCATCGAAGACTGTTTTCAACCAATCACATTTAGTTTTCCCTTTGTTTTGATAAATAACAGCATTCTTAACGATTATCATCGCAATTTTATGAATCATTTTAACAGTTTCATTTTTTTTAAGTTCATTTTCAATGACCATAAAACCATTAGCTGTATTTTTGTCATTCTCAAAAAGAGTAAAGCGATAATCAAAATTAGTATTTGGGTTTAAATAAAGTCTTTCAAAGTCATATCCTTGTTTTTGAACATATTTTTTAAGGTCATTCTCATTAGAAATGTTTCCATGCAAAATAGCTCTTGCATACAAATTAGCAATGGTTTCTCCAAAACTTGCATTAGTTCCATTGGGGTCTTCGGCAAATGCTAGTCCTTTAAATTTGTTAAATGTTTTAACAAATACAAAGCCTCCATCTCTAAAAATACCTTTATCTCTATGTTCATTATATAGGTAATGAACAATCATGAAAACAATGTAATAATCCGATTTATTAAAGTATAAAACCGCATTTTCATTTCTACTACTTATACTTTCCTCTATTTTGATTTTATACGGTAATTCTTTGAGGTCTAATAATGTCCCCAGTTCTTTAATGAATTCTATTACTTGCTCGACATTGGTTTTCTCAAAAGAAAAATAGAATCTTAATCTATTATTAAATCCAAGATATTTATCTCCATTTAACCATATCCAGCTACTTGTTCGTTCGTGTTTTTTGATTTGAATACTAACCGCTGTGAATTTTAAATTTTCAGTATTTTTATAATCCTTAATAAATTCTTCGGGGTTTACGGTTACAAATTCTGTACCTTTTTTCAATAGATATTTACCCGTTCTTTTAAAATAATTTTCTCCATTATTATTGTAATACCAACCTTTATCGAACACAACGCTTTCATCACCTATACTTAAATTAACCTTTACTTTTACATCATTTTGTATGAAATTAGAGTATTGGGCATATATATGGTCAGTTGCATTAGTGAAACTTGATTGTGCTTTTACTGATATAATTAGTGCTTCTATATTTTCCATAATTTCTTAAAGTTTGTTATAGCAACCTGGGGCAAATAAATATTTAACACATTCATCGTTGAATTCACCTTTCATAATCAATTCAACAAAAGTATTTTTATCATCTATCAGATTTCGGATAGATGTCATAACTACTTTCGTTCCTTCTTCTGAATAAGCAAATTCACTATTATCGTTAATTAAATATTTCAACTTATAAATAATCAAAAAACTAAAATACCTTTCAAGGTCTTTTTTATTATTTTTTAAGTCATTAATATTTAAAAAACCTTTCAAAAAGCTCATTAATATCTCAAAACGAATTTGATAAATTTGTTGGTTTATATTCGTGAAATACTTACTAAAAACTGATTCTACATAACATACATAGTCCCAAAGAGGGTCGCCTAAACAGACGAATTCAAAGTCAATTACCTGAAAAGTTTTATCAATTTCACCTCTTAAATTATTAACATTCATATCGCCATGAATTAAATAATCATTTGTAAAATGCTGTTTCTCAGTTAATTGCAAAAAGAAATTAGCAACTTTTTCTTCTTTAAAAAAATCAACAGTTAGTAAACGGACATTTTTACGTGATTTTTCACAATCATTTAGAAAAAAAATGGCTTCAAATCTTTTAGTTAGATGTGCTTTTCTAAATAAGCGAAGTATGTTGACATACATAGGTTCGATAGATGAATATGAATTCTTCAAAAACCGCCCTTTTTTATTTTCCTCATTTGATATTTGATGAAATTGATTAATGGCAACAATTGATTTCTCAACAAACTTTTTTGAATATACATCGTCAAGTTTTTTACTTACAAAAAACTTTAATGCTTGCATTCTGTCCTTTTCTATCCACGGCAGGATAATATACTTTTTGTAACGATTACAAAAGAAATTATATCCAAATCTATGAAAGTTTTGGTAGTAATTAATCTCATTTTCGTATGGGTCAATACTTCCAATTGTATCAATCTTTGGTTGCTTAAACATGAATTTTCCAGCTTTTGTAGTGATGGAAAGAGCAACATTTCGAGGATTGTCTGGGCTAAGCATCTCAAATTTCAAGTCTTTATCAATAATTGATAAAGACTTGAAATTATTCGAGAACTTTTGCGTTAATAACTCCGCATAGAGGTGGTATGGGCTATATATCATAACTTAAACATTATCCATTATACGTTGCATTATGGCTTGGCGTGAAAGTAATAGGTATATCAGCTTCACTTAATAAATTTCCAATGGTATCTTTTCTTGAAAATTCTCTACTACTATTTCTGGCGATACCACCAGCATTATCAACAATTTCCATTTCTTCGAAAGAATCGTTAATATTTTCGTAGTTATTATCATTAGGGACATTGCCCTCAACGATATATTCGTCTACTAAATATGAAGTTATTTTTTCGTCTTCTTTTACAAATAAGACATGACTTTTGCCAGAGGAAGCCGTTAAATCAGCCCCTAATTTTCTGATTACTCCTAATACTTTCATTTTTCTGTTTTTTTAAGTTTAATTATATGGAATACTTGTTGAACAATCATATCTTTTTATATAATAATTGATTTCAGGATAAAGTTTAAAACCTTTTTTAAAGGATTTATTTTTATAGAAAAATTGATATGTTTTGTTATTTACAGAGAAAACTACATTTTCCATGGGTCTTAAATCAAAAGAATATAATCGTTTATTTTTTTGATTTAGGATGCCAATAGTTGCTTTTGCCCCGAGTGCAAGTCGTAATTTCAAAACAGTGACTCTAAATCCAAAATGCTCAGTGAAGTAATACTTTTTCTTTAATTTCCATGTAGGAGCGGGGAATCCTAACCACCATGGACGATTTTTAGAAGTGCCATAGTTTTTATTTGGCAAGCACACTTTGTGCTTTGTTTTATCAAAAACAACGCCATCCATTTGGTCGTTATATAGAAATACTTCTTCAACAAATCCTTTTTTTAATTCATCGTATGAGATCCATACCTCCCCTTCATGCTTGTCTCGCAAGTCGCTATCTCTGAATAGAAAACCTCCTTTTGCGTTATTGGGCATTTGTTTATTATTATCATAACCAATGCAAAAAATAGCGTGTTTATACAAATCCTTATCTCCAAAAGAACTTTTCGTGAATGTTTGCACGTGGTAATCTTTAATGGTATCATCTGCATTTGGATCATACTTTGATGAATAGCACAGCACAAATCCATGATTCTTTTTGGATATTTCTTCCTTTAATTCTGTCAAAATAAAATCTATCTTTTTTACATCAAATGACTTCACTGTGATTAGATCACTGTTATAATACTTATCGATTTTTTTTGATAAAATTTTGTCAGTGCAATTACAAGTAGCAAGGGAGGAAGTATCTAAAAGACCATCATTATTAATTGATTTTAACAAGTCGCAGATATACAACAAATCATTACATTGTTTTTTAAGATTATAACATGGATTGAAAAATGTAGGCTTTAAATTTTTTAGTTTAATATTATGATGATAGGAGAGCATTCCATAAAGCAAAGACCACCTCACACAAGTCTGTAATTGACCTTGATGTGGAGCTTCTCCAAGCATTTTTTTATCAAGAAAAGCACTTGATTGTTGTGCATAACAATTTGAATAAATCGTTAAAGATAGTAGTAATGATAAAATCTTTTTCATGGCTTAAAAATTAATGGTTTACTATAATCAAACCCTCCACCAATCCATGCCGCAACCCCCACCGCATCAACCCAATCGCCGTACTAACCCCCACCTTTTTCATCAAATTACGTCGGTGTGTTTCCACGGTTGTGCTACTGATGTGGAGGTGCTCGCCAATTTCTATATTGCTTAAATCTTCTACTACTAATCGCAAAATTTCTATCTCTCGCTTCGTTAAAGGCATAATATCCTCAATTCTTGCTTTGCC
>JAYUOX010000050.1:0-6271 GCA_043760595.1 Cytophagales bacterium | reverse complement strand
ATTTTTGTGTTGGAAAAGGGCAAAATTGTAGAGAACGGTACTCACGATGAACTCTTGGAACACAAAGGCTTGTACTATGCGATGTGGAGACAACAGGTTGGGGAGAAGGATTTGTTGGAGGTGGAGTGATTCAATAACGAGAAATATATTGCCTAACATATTCATAATAATTTAATAAAAAATTTGAAATGAAAAAGGATTCAAATATTGAATTTTTAAGAACAAAAAACTATCTGTTCGTAGAAGAGATAGGTCAAGGAGGAACTGGTAAAACCATATTAATAAAGGATGATACAATAAATGAGGTTTTTGTTTGTAAAAAGTATTCCCCTTTTTACAAAGAACATCAAGAACTTTACTTCAAATATTTTATTGATGAAATTAAATTATTGCATACTGTATATCATAAAAATATTGTAAGAGTGTTTAATTACTATTTATACCCAGAACAAAAAACGGGTTACATTTTAATGGAACATATCAACGGTAAAACGATAAGCGAATATTTAAAAGAAAATCCAGATAAATTAGAAGATGTTTTTTTACAGACTATTGAAGGATTTAGATATTTAGAAGAAAATAATATTCTTCACCGTGATATAAGACCTGAAAATATCTTGATTTCGAATGATGGATTTGTAAAGATTATTGATTTTGGATTTGGGAAATTTGTAGATTTTGATTCTCAAAATAAAAGTATCTCATTGAATTGGAGATATAGTACTCCAAATGAATTTAATGAAAAAGTATATGATTTCAAAACAGAAATTTATTTTGTTGGAAAGTTATTTGAAGAAATTATCAAAAATATTGAGAACATAAATTTTAAATTTTCCAAAATAATTTCGAGAATGATTTTGCAAAATTATGATACTAGAACAAAATCCTTCTTTAATGTTTATAGAGAAATTATAGAAACGAAATCAATAGATAATGAGTTCACAGTAGATGAGAAGAGAAAATATCAAGACTTTGCTACTAACTTAATGGAATTATATAGTAAAGTCCCTTTTGGAACTAAATATAATAAGGATATTGAAGAGGTAATTAAAAAACTTGAAGAGTTATATAAAAATTCGCTTCTTGAAAATGAAATTCAAAATAACAACAAACTCACTACTATTTTTATTGATGGAAAGTATAGTTATTATGCAGGAGTTGTATTTAGTGTAAATAATTTACTGTCAATAATTCAGTTGTTGAAGTCTATTTCACAAGATAAACAGAAGATAATATTGAATCATCTGTGGGAAAGATTTGATACAATTGAACGATATGCAGAAAAAGCTCCTTTTAATGTTGATTTACCATTTTAACATTATTATCTGTACTTCCGTAAATAATTTAAGGAAAAAATTAAAAATTATCAAGCTCTGTCATTGCGAGGCACGAAGCAATCTGTTAGCTTACGAGAAGAAAACATCAAACTATTTCGCATCAATCCAACAGATTGCTTCGTGCCTCGCAATGACAGGGCTTTCACTTCTCCTTTCTCTCAATAATAAGACTTTTACTTTTCGTCTCACTTCCGTATCAATACGTATCATTTTATCTGAAATTCTCCATTTTACGTATCATATTCGTATATTTACGGCTCAATACGGCTCAAAATATACCAAATGAAAGATAAAATTTACGACTTTGCCATCAATTTAGATTGGAAATTAATCAATATTATCAGTCAAATTGATAGATTTGATGCTAATTGGACATCCATCGAAAGAAAGGAAGGACAAAGTTTAAAACAACTGAAAAGTATTGCCACCGTCAGAAGTGTGGGTGCATCCACAAGGATTGAAGGTTCAAAAATGAGTGATATTGAGGTTGATATTTTGTTGAAAGAAATAAATATTTCCAAATTAGAAGATAGAGATTCGCAAGAGGTTGTGGGATATTTTGAAGCATTAGATACCATTTCCAACTCCTATGCTGATATCGAAATTACTGAAAATAATATCAAAAATTTACACAGTATTTTGATGAGATACAGTGATAAAGACCAATGGCACAAGGGAGACTATAAAAAGCATAGCAATTCAGTTGAAGCTACTTACCCAAATGGTGTAAAACAAATTATTTTTCAAACTACCGAAGCAGGTTACGCAACGGAAGATGCTGTTAGACGATTAGTAGATTGGTATAAAAATGATTCTGAAACGCATATTTTAGTAAAAAGTGCCGTTTTTACGTATGAGTTTTTGAGTATTCACCCCTTTCAAGATGGAAATGGAAGATTGAGTAGATTGATTTCAGCTTTGTTGCTATTAAAAAACAATTATAATTGGATTCAATATGTGAGTTTTGAACATGAAATAGAAAATAGAAAATCTGAATATTATCAAGTATTACGGAGTTGTCAAGCACAAAGACCGAACGAAAATGTAAGTGATTGGATATTATTTTTCTTTGATGCTTTAAAAAATATTCAAGCCCAATTGATGAATAAATTAGGGCAAAGCGGTATAGAAACCCAACTTTCGCCAAGAGAAAAATCTGTTATTGTAATTATTTCCAACAACCCAGGTTCAAAATCAAGTGATATTGCCACGAAATTATCAATCCCAATTCCAAGTGTTAAAAGAATTTTAGTTGATTTGTTACAGAAAGAATTAATTGAGAAACATGGTATTGGGAAAGGCACAAATTATTCAGTTAAATAAAATCCCCTGTCGTTTCCTATGTCTTTATGAACCATTAAGGCAAAATAAAATACTCCCCAAAACCATAATGAACAAAAATTATTTCCTCGAATTGGCTCAATACAACATTTAGGCGAATCAAATCATTTTCACCAATAAAATCTAAAAGCCCATGAAACAATTCGGTTACGATATTTATTTATCCAAAAATATAGCAATAGAAGAAATTGAAAAGATTCTGGATGAAAATTATATGGAAAGAGTCTTTTTCCATACTGATTTTACGGATAAAGCAAGTGAGGAAATTGTAAACCATTCGCCTTTGTATTCCTATTTTTATATCCATCAGCATCAGGATTTGTTGGAATCGCAGTTTCCTTATAAATTACAAATTGAAGGCTTGAAAGACAAACCCGATAAGTGGGAAAGGGCGTATAGATTAACGCAACAAATTTGTAAAAAATTTAAGGTTTATTGCTTTATTGAATACCCCAATAATCCTGAAAATCAAAGCCCAAACGATGTATTGCTATATATGCCCAACGGAGAAGTGCATTTATACAATGATGCTGACTATGAAGAATTTGGAGTAATTAATCCAGTAAAATTATTAAGCGAGATAAAAACTATCAAACCAATGCGGTCAAAATTGATTGGAGAATTAACCAAAACTGAGGATTGAAATACGGAAAATGACTGGGTAAGTGCCAAAGAAATTGCGATTCCATTTTTTGATAATAAAGCGTATATTGTACGTTTTGAAGAGGCACTTTCAACCGAAAATTATTTTGAAAAAGCGGAAGAAGCCATCCAAGATTTTTTCAATTTTAAGCCCGAAATAAAAACGGAAGCCGCCCAAAAAGCCTACGAAAATTGGTTAAATTTCAATGAGTCTTGTGGTTTTCTGGATAATTTAGCGGTGTATGAAGAAGTAGAAAATCCTCCCGATTGGATGGTTCATAATATCAAAAACTTGAAGCATTTGAGCAAGCTTACCAGTCCAGATAAAGTTTGGGAGTATGTTCATCCTTTGGAAATTGTGGTGACCAAAGACCGTTTTGGATTAGACAAGGAAATCTATGTTCAAGTGCTTTGCAATTGCGATTGGGAAGAGGAACATGGGCTTCAATTTGTGTTTAAAGAGAGAAAAGAACTTATCAGAGTGAGCGAACAGGATGGAAATTTATTTGATTAAACTTTCTAAAAATATTTAAAGATGGAAGACTACGCAATTTTAGATTTACATTGGAACAGACAGACCGTCAGGGACTCAAAAGGTAATATTTCAGAAATTTTCAGAGGAATAGACTATGATTTAGACTGGATTTTGATGGGAGAATGTTTCGCTAAATTCAAGAACATAATCCTCAAATACGATAATCTTTGCTTTGAAAAACTAAAAAAAACGATTGATTTTGATACTTTTGACCTCGTGGCTTCTAATGACAATGGCACTCATTATTTTAAGGATAAATCAAAAGTTTATTTCAAATATTATAACAAAGAATACGTTCTTGAGGGTGCAAATCCAGATAATTTCAAAGTTTTGGATATAGAATTGGGAATATCTACTGATACTTTACGCTATTATTATTATGAAAAAATCATCCCGTTTGACCTTTCAAAAGCCACTATTATAAATGAGTTTTATACCATTTCAAATGATAAAGTTTTCATCTGCTTTGAACAAATCGAAGGGGCAGATGCTGGTAGTTTTACCATAATCAGAGAAAATTTGGGAAAGGATAAAAATCATGTTTATTTCAAAGGGCAAATTGTTTTAGGGGCTGATGCTGAGACATTTATGATACTTGAAGACTGTGTAGATTGTGAATATTATGAGCAGATGAACTATGTTTTTTACGCCAAAGACAAATCTTTAGCATACTATATTGATGCGACTGCCAAAGCCGTAAAGCCCATTAAATCAAAGAGTTTGAATGAATTTAGGTTTGAAATTATTGACGAAAAAGGGTTTTGTTTTGATAAAGAATATCGGTATTATTTTGGGAAGAGGAGTAAGATTGTGTAAGGAAATAATCAAAAGACAACAAAAAATTTCTTTTCCCGCCTCCGTGGTTGGGGAGTAATTAGGGTTAGATGCACAGCAAAAAAGCCTTCTGGGTTAATCCAGAAGGCTTTTTTTATCATAAAAACATTTTCTACAAAACAAACCCAACGCCAACCGTAGAATTCGTCTGATCATCTATTAAAATAAATGCTCCGTTGGCTGGATTATCTTCATATTTATCGGCAAAAATTGGCTTGGCAGTTTTTAAAGTAATCTCTCCAATTTCATTTAATTTCAATTCCGAAACACCACTTTCAATGGTTTCTTGATTTACGACATCAATCTTAGAATTTAAGGAAAGTATCTTCGCTTTTGAGTCATTGATGCCGTGTTGAAGAATATACGTTCTGCCTGAAACCAGAGCCTGAGAATCCATCCAACAAATTCTGGCGGTGATTTCTTTTAACTGATTTGGTTGATTATTGGCTTTCACCAACATATTTCCACGAGATACATCCACGTCAGTTTCCAATGTTATCACGACCGATTCCTTAGCTCCTGCGGATTGTAATTGTGTTCCGAATTTCTCAATCGTAGCAATTTTTGAAGTTTGTCCCGTTGGTAAAACCGTGATTTCTTCGCCCACTGAAAACGTCCCCGAAGCAATTTTTCCTGCGTAACCTCTATAATCGTGGAATTCCTCGGTTTTAGGTCTAACCACAAATTGAACTGGAAAACGAGCAGGTTTGCTGATTTCGTCAAAAGAAGTATTTTCTAATTCTTCCAGTAAAGGAGAGCCTTCATACCAAGACATTTCAGTTGATTTTATGGAAATATTTTGACCATATAAAGACGACATTGGAATAAAAGTAACCTCTTGTCCTGTAAACGAAACTTTATCCGCAATTGCCTGAATATCAGACTTTATCGCATTGAAACGTTCTTCTGAATATCCTACTAAATCCATTTTATTTACGCACACAATCACCTTCGGAATACGAAGCATTGAAGCAATAAAAAAATGACGAAAAGTTTGTTCCAAAACGCCATTTCGTGCATCAATCAGAATCATTGAAACCTTCGTATTCGAGGCACCCGTAACCATATTACGAGTGTACTCGAAGTGTCCAGGCGTGTCAGCAATAATATATTTACGTTGTGGCGTTGAGAAATAAATGTTCGCCACATCAATCGTAATACCTTGTTCACGTTCAGCTATGAGTCCGTCTGTGAGGAGAGAAAGGTCGAGAAAATCTAAGCCTTTCCGTTTTGAGGCAGCTTCAAGAGCCTCAATTTTATCTTTTGTGATTGACTTTGTTTCGTATAAAAGTCGTCCGATTAAGGTACTTTTGCCATCATCAACCGAACCAGCGGTTGCAATTCTTAGTATATCCATATAGCCCCCAAGCCCCCGAAGGGGGATGTTTTACGGTTAAAAATTTTATCTAATAAGCCTTATCCTAAGTAATTTCCGAGTAAAAATCGGAATTGGAAATTCCCCTTTCGGGGGTTAGGGGGCTTTTAAAAGTATCCTTGTTGTTTACGTTTTTCCATGGCAGCTTCTGAGCGTTTATCGTCGATTCTGGCACCACGTTCTGAGATTTCTGCCGATAGGATTTCC
>JAYUOX010000049.1:0-2255 GCA_043760595.1 Cytophagales bacterium | reverse complement strand
CCACTTTTTTGCCTTCAAGCCAACCCGATGCCACCGTATTTTCAACTCGTGTACCGATTTGATAAGACCACTTTACGTTAAGTTTTTTGTTGATAATTGCATAGACGGCGTTGATATTTTCTTGGTATTCAAATAAATTACTTCTGCGAGTGTCTTTTAACCACACATTTTCACTGATTCTGTCTTCGAATAAAAGGTCATTATTTATGGTTGAAAAGGAGGTTTTTATCCCAAAATCAAAGGACAAACTTTTATCAATTGGGCAATTGAAATCTATTTTAAGTGATTGATTGTTAATGAGTTGAGGAGAAAAGCCTCTAAACCAATTTCTATCGTATAAATTTTTGTTAGAAATAATATCCAGATTTTCTGTTCTACTGACTGAATTATTAGTGGAAACGAATCTTAATGCATCAAAATCTACACTCAATTTCTTGCTCAAAGAATCTATTTTTATTTGGTAATTTATGTTGGCAGAATACGTTTGTGAAGTTAAAAAGTCTTTGTTATTGGTGAAAGTAAGAGAATCACTTTTTGCATAATTATCATACCCAAAAGCATTTCTTGTGTCATTATTCCTACTCCCAGAATAATCGAATAAAACGCCAATGAACTGTTTTGGACTAATTTCGTGGTCAATTCCTAAACTAATTCCAGGCGAGAGAAGTCTTATCTCGTTCAATGAATTGATGGTTCTATCAATCAATTGCAGGTTAGTATTTGAATAATTTATAACCCTATCACCTATAAAATTTCTGTTTCGGTTGACTAAATATAAATTAGAAAAAATATTCCATTTTCCTTTTCTATTATTGAAATAAGCACTCGCCGCCTGAGAATTGACCAGCGTTCGTCTGGCATTCAAAGCGGCATTTCCAATTAACCCTTCCGTCTTATTTTTCTTTAAAACGATGTTTAATATTCCTGCCCCGCCTTCTGCATCGTATTTACTCGGCGGAGTGGTCATTACTTCAATGGCTTCTAAATTTTCGGAGGGAATACTACTCAAATAATTTTTCAGAGCAGTTCCCGAAAGCACTTTTCTTTTGTCATTAATATAAACAACTGCCCCTGACGTTCCACTAATTTGAATATTTCCATCTTCCGAAACGTTAACCAATGGCGTTTTTTCAATAACTCCCCAAATATTATTCCCAAAAACAATATCAGTACCCGCTACATTGAAACGAAGTCGATCAATTTGCCTTTCTAAAATTGGTTTTTGAGCAGTAACTATAACCTCTGAAAGTAAAAGATTCGTCTGCAACTTAACATTAACCAACGTATCAATTTTTAAATCAAGTGTGATGGTGGTGTCTTTGTAAGAAACGCTCTTGAAAGTACATTTGTAAGACCCCGCCCTCAAATTTTTGAATGAGTAATTGCCCGTACTGTCGGTTATTGTGTTTCCCAAAACAACCAAATTTGATTTTAAACTAACAATCCCAAAAATGATGGGGTCATTTTTATCATCTACAACTTTTCCATTAAGCAATATTTGAGATGTGGCAAAATGGGTAATTAGCATGAACAGAGCAATATACAGGAGCTTTGACATAGAAAATAGCTTGTTTAGAAATTGAGATTTAGGTAAATCAATTCAGGGTTTTAATTGAATTATCATTTCTGTAAGCCCGAAATATTTACAAACAAATATAGGTTTTTCTTCGTATAATTGTACTACAAAATACCAACAAACAAACACAATGAAAAACAATTTACCTAACATAAAGCGGTTCGCCACTTTTTTGTTTTTATTCATGGCTCAACTCAGTTTTGGGCAAGTAAAGGACAGCTACTATTTACCTCAAAATGTCACTTACGACCCTAAAATACCCACGCCAGAGCAATATTTAGGCTATCAAGTGGGCGATTGGCACATCCAGCACGATGCTTTAATTGGTTATTTTAAGAAGATTGCCGAACTCTCAAATCGGGTGAGTATGGTTGAGTATGGACGTAGTTATGAGAATCGTCCGCTCCTTTTAATGACGGTTACTTCTCCTAAAAATTTAGCCAATATTGCTCAAATCAAAGCCGACCATCACGCTCTGATTGAACCCGACAAAGCGGCAAAATTAGACACCAAAAATATGCCTGCCGTGGTCTGGATGGGTTATTCCGTGCATGGAAACGAAGCCAGCGGAACGAATGCTTCGGTGTTGGCAGCCTATTATTTGGCGGCGGCACAAGGGGCAGAAATTGATTCGCTTTTGAATGAAATCGTCATTTTGATTGACCCAAGAATTAATCCC